>JAJYMF010000405.1 GCA_021787175.1 Pseudomonadota bacterium
CGGTGGCCGCCGCAACATTAAAAAGCACGTCGCCCTTGCCCAGCCGGCGCAGCTTGCGCGCGTTGGCCTTCATCACCGTGCTGCCCAGCGTGACCTGGCCGTCGCCGCCGATCACGACGCGGCCGTCGCGGCGCACGCAGACGATGGTGGTGGCGTGGAAGGACTCCATGAGAGCCTCGCGCGTCGGGCAGGAATGCGCGAACTGGGGCCGCCGAGCCGCGAATGCAAGCGCCGTGGCGAGGGAAGGTCTGAACAGGCTCAGACCTTCCTCAAGCCATGGATGGCTTGCCGCGCATCGAGCACGCATGTGCTTGATGCGGCGTAGCCGAGTCCGGACCCCGGAGCAGGTCCGGGGCAGGCTCTGCGCCGGACTCGGCGCCCTCTGACAAGTCCAGAACCTGCCCCGGACTTGATCCGGGGACGGACTTGTTCAGAGGTTCCCTACGGCGCCTTGCGCCGCGCGCGCGGATGCGCGGCGTCGTAGACGCGTGCCAGGTGCTGGAAATCGAGGTGGGTGTAGATCTCGGTGGTGGCGATGTCGGCGTGGCCGAGCAGTTCCTGCACCGCGCGCAACTCGCCCGAGGATTCCAGCAGGTGGCTGGCGCAGGTGTGGCGCAGCAGGTGCGGGTGCAGGCGCTGCGGCAGGCCGTGGCGCTGCGCCAGCGTCGCCAGCCGTGCCTGCACCGCGCGCGGGCTCAGCGGTCCGCCGCCGCGGCCCAGGAACACCGGCGCCTGCGGTGCGGCGCCGGTCGCGGCGGCGAGCGCCCGCAGGGCGGCGACGGCGTGGCGGCCGACCGGCACCACGCGCGTCTTCTGGCCCTTGCCGGTGACGCGCACCTGACCGCCGTCGAGGTCGAGCGCCGCCCAGGTCAGCCCGGTCAGTTCGGCCAGTCGCAGCCCGCTCGAGTAGAGCAGCTCCAGCAGGGCGCGGTCGCGCAGACCGAGGCGGTCGGCGCCGGGAGACTCCATCAGCTGCGCGGCGGCGTCGACGTCGAGCACGGCCGGCAGGCGCCGGCGCGCCCTGGGCGCACGCACGCCGGCGGCGGGATCGCTGGCCAGCAGGCCCTCGCGCGCCAGCGCGCGGAACAGCGCCCGGCACGACGCCAGCAGCCGTTGCAGGCTGGTCGGCGCGAGTCCGGCGCGGTGCGCGGCGGCGATGAAGCCGCGCAGCAGGTCGGGGCCGAGCGCGGCGATCGCATCGAGGTCGCGCGCGCGCATCCAGTCGGTCAGCTTGGTCAGATCGCGGCGATAGGCGGCGACCGTATGCGGCGAGGCGCGGCGCTCCACCGCCAGGCGTTCGAGAAAGCGCGTCACCGCCTGCTCGGCCGCGGATGCCGGCGCCGTCGCGTTCACGCCGGCAGGAACCGCCCCAGTGCGGTGGCCACGGCCTCGGCGATCAGCTTCAGGAACAGCGTGCCGACGCCGGGATGGAAGCGGTTGGCGTCGGCGCTGCCGATCGCCAGCAGGCCGAAGCCGTCCAGCCGCAGCAGTGCCGCCGAGCGCACGTCCGCCGCGGTATCGCCGAACAGCGCGTCCAGCTTGTCCTGCGCGATGCGCCCGCACAGCGGCTCGCCGCGGGCGAAGAAGTCCGCGAACGCCGGCAGCGCCGGGGCGCCGGCCGGCTCGACCAGCAGCCAGTCGGCGACCGGCAGATCCGGTGCGGTGCGTGTCAGCAGCAGTCGCACCTGGTCGGTATGGAAGTCCTCGCGCAACCCGGCCACCGTGATGCGCGCCGCTTCGCCCAGCGTCGTCGCGCGCATCAGCGCCAGCGTGTAGGAATGCACGCGCACCACCAGCTGCTCGTTCTCGGTGGCGATTTCCACCAGTTCGGCGAGGCGGCGCTCGAAGTCGCGGTTCTGCTGGCGCAGCAGCTCCAGCTGGTAGCTGGCCAGCGAGGCCGCCGGGCCGTGCTCGCGCGGCACCACCAGGGTCTGCGCCAGGTCGGGGAAATCCTTGAGAAAGCTCGGGTGGCGGCGCAGCCAGGCGGCGACGTCCATCGCCTCGAGGCCGTCCTTCAGGGTCAGCTCGGCCATGCGCGGTTCTCCGTGGGCGTGCGCGCAGTGTGGCCGCGCGCGCGGACTCGCGCAACGCCGCGCGGCGCGCGGATCAGGCGGGCCAGGTGCCCTCGTAGGCGAAGGCCGCCGGGCCGGTCATCCACAGCGTCGCGCCGGGGCCGGGCCAGGCGATGGCGAGCGTGCCGCCGGGCAGTTCGACCGCGACCTCGGCGTTCACCCGGCCGCGCCGGCGCAGCACCGCCACCGCGGCGCAGGCGCCGGTGCCGCAGGCGAGCGTCCAGCCGGCGCCGCGCTCGTGCACGCGCAGGCGCACGCGATCGCGCGCCGGCACGGCGACGAAGCCGGCGTTGCAGCCCTGCGCGAAGCGCGGATGCTCCGAGAGCAGCAGTCCCAGCGCGGTGCAGGCGGGATCGTCCGGATCGTCGACCTCGACCACCGCGTGCGGATTGCCCAGCGATACCGCGCCGATGGTCAGCGTCCGCGCACCGACTTGCAGCACATAGGCATCGGCCTCGGCGTCGGTGGCGAACGGAATGCGCGCCGGCGCGAACACCGGCTCGCCCATGTCCACGGCGATGCGACCGTCGTCGAGCAGGCGCACCGTCACCGCGCCGGCCGGACTCTGCAGGCGCACGCTGCCCGCGGTCAGCATGCCGGCGCGCTGCAGCCACGCCGCCACGCAGCGCACGCCGTTGCCGCACTGGCTCGCGGAGCTGCCGTCGGTGTTCCAGATGCCGTAGGCGAACGCGCAGGACGGATCGCGCGCCGGCTCGATCGTCAGCAGCTGGTCGAAGCCGATGCCGCGATGGCGGTCGGCCATGGCGCGGATGCGCGCCGGATCGGCGTCGAAGGGTTGCGCACGCGCATCGACCACGGCGAAGTCGTTGCCGAGTCCGTGCATCTTGCTGAAGGCCAGCGCCATCGCGCTCAGCCGGTCGAGCGCGCCGCGGCGGGAGCGGAATTGGCCGGTGCGGGCGTCGGCGCCGTCACGCGATGTCGCGCGGGCACGGCGTTGGGCATGACCAGCGCGCCCTTGTTGCCGCAACCGGCGAGCGTCAGTGCAATCAGGGCGGGCAACAGCAGTCGGCGCATCGGGGACATCCACGCGAGGCGAGGGCCGAGTATAGCGTTCGCGCCGCGCCCTCCCGCGCGGGCCTCACTTCGGTGGCGGTGCGCTGCCGGCCGGCGCGGGCGTCCCGTGCAGGTTCTTCAGCGGACCGACGGTGACCGTGCCCTTCCACTGCGCGTCGCGGCCGGCGAAATAGGTCCTGGGATCCCAGTACCAGCGCGAACGCAGGTTGTTCGGGTCGGGCGTGAGGGTCGGTCCGTTGTCGGGCATGTAGGTATACGCGCCGGCGTCGAAGCCGGTGCGCGAGCCGGTGCGCTCGCTGGCCGCCCGGCGCAGCTCGGCCAGCATGCGCGGCTGCGCGACCTTGTCGCCGTAGGTGGCTGCCAGCGTCTTCGCCTCGGCTTCGGCCTGCGCGCGCTGGGCGGCGTCGAGCTGGGCCCAGACGCGGTCGCGGGTGGCGACGAACTCCGGGTAGCCGCGCTCGGCGGCCAGGCTCAGCCAGGCCCAGGCCTGCACCGGATCGGCGGGCACGCCGTTGCCGTTGAGGTAGATCAGGCCCAGACAGAGCTGCGAAACCTTGTCGGCGTAGTAGGCGCCCATCGTGAAGTACTTGATCGCGCCGGCGTAGTCGTGATCGGCGTACAGGCGCCAGCCGGTGTACTGGCCGTACAGGTCGGGATGGCCATTGGTCGAGGAGTTGCCCATCGCGACCAGCTCGCGCTGGATGAAGGCGTTGTCGTGCGGCGACAACGACGACGCGGCGCCGGCCGGCAGCGCGGCAGCGGCGTTGCCGGCATCGGCGAGGCCGAGCACGCACAGGGCGACCGGCAGGGCGAGCCGGCGCAGGCAAGGAATCGGCAGTTCCATCGGTGCAACCTCCCGGGTGACGTGGCGTCAGCCTGGCGCGCGCAGCGTGTCCCGACTAGTGACGACGGCCATGTCGTAATCCTGACGTAAACGCGCCGCGATGACTCAGCGCAGCGGCTTCTCGTAGCGGTGGGCGTCGCTGCCGTCCTCGTAGTATCCGGGGCGATGGACGAGATGACGGTAGCCGCGCGTTTCGTAAAGGCGCCGTGCGGCGCGGTTGTCGGTGCGCACCTCCAGCCGCAGCGTGCGGCAGCGGCGCGCGCGTGCCGCGCGTTCGGCGGCCTCCAGCAGGGCCGCGCCGACGCCGCGACCGCGCGCTTCCGGCGCGGACACCAGCGAGTACAGCCGTGCCACCTGCGTCCCGCGGCGGAAGAACACCACCGCGGCGCCCAGCAGCAGGCCGTCCTCCTTGGCGATCAGCACCAGCGCGCTGTCGCTGTCGAGATGGCGGCGGAACTGCTCGCGACTGAGACGATCGTGGCTGAACACGCGCTCCTCGAGCGCGACCAGGGCATCGAGATCCACGGCGTCGGCGCGGCGGATGCGCGGCGACGGCAGTGCGTCGGGGCGGGGCGGGGCGGGGGGCGGCGGCACGCGCGGCACTGTAGTGACCGCGGACGCCGCGCGCAACGCGCGCCTTGCGCGAGCGCGCCGGCGTGCCAAACTTCGCGCCAGGGACATGGCGTCCCCATGGCGCAGCGCCATCCCACTGTCCGCGAGGCCGCATGACCCGGCTTGTGATCGTTGTCGAAAAGGCCTCCGACTGGGGCTCCTACTATCCCTCGGACAACGTCGTCACCGCGCTCGACTATCTGCGCGAGCCGGTCGGCGGCGACGAGCGCACGCACGTCATCAACCTGTGCCGCAACTACAAGTACCTCGGCACCGGCTACTACGTGTCGCTGCTGGGCGAGGCGCGCGGCCATCGCGCGATCCCCTCGGTGCGCACCATCAACGACCTGCGCAAGCGCGCGCTGTACGGCCTCGACGTCGAGGACCTCAACCAGAAGCTGGCCAATTTCCTGCCCGCCGGCGGCCGCGACACCACCGACTTCGGCATCCTGGTGTACTTCGGCGAAACCAGCTACCCGGCGCTGAAGGACCTGGCGCGGCAGGTGTTCGAGCTGTTCCCGGCGCCGCTGCTGCGCATCGAGTTCGAGCGCGAGCGCATGTGGCGGATCAGCGCGATCAAGCCGGTCGGCCTGCACACGCTCGACGACCCGCAGGAGGACGCCTTCGCGCAGTCGCTGGACGCGTTCTCGAAGAAGCTCTGGCGCAAGCCGCGCGCGCGCCGCCAGTACCGCTACGACATCGCCATGCTGGTCGATCCCAACGAGGCGATGCCGCCGTCCAACAAGAAGGCGCTGAAGTCGTTCGTCGCCGCCGGCAAGGAACTGGGCATCGAGGTCGATCCGATCGGCAAGAACGACTACACGCGGCTGGCCGAGTACGACGGCCTGTTCATCCGCGAGACCACCGCGCTGGATCACCACACCTACCGCTTCGCGCACAAGGCGGAGAAGGAAGGCATGGTGGTGATCGACGATCCGACCTCGATCCTGCGCTGCACCAACAAGATCTATCTGCACGACCTGCTGCGCGCGAAGAAGCTGGCCACGCCGCGCACCGAGATCCTCTACAAGGACGATCCCAAACAGCTCAAGGACCTGCCCGAGCGGCTGGGCTTTCCGCTGGTGCTGAAGATCCCGGACGGCTCGTTCTCGCGCGGCGTGGTCAAGGTCGAGACCGTCGAGACGCTGGAGAAATCCGCCGCCGAGCTGTTCCAGAGCACCGCGCTGGTGATCGCGCAGGAGTTTCTCTACACCGAGTACGACTGGCGCGTCGGCGTGCTCAACCACGAGCCGCTGTACGCCTGCCAGTACTTCATGTCGCGCGGGCACTGGCAGATCTACAATCACGGCGCCAAGGGCACCGCCAAGTCCGGCGGCTTCAAGACGCTGGCGGTGCGCGACGCGCCGGCCGAGGCGATCAAGCTGGCGCTGAAGGCGACGCAGTCGATCGGCGACGGCTTCTACGGCGTGGACCTCAAGCAGACCAGGGACCGCACGGTGGTGATCGAGGTCAACGACAACCCCTCGGTCGATGCCGGCGTCGAAGACGCCTACCTCGGCGAAGACCTGTACCTGCGCGTCATGCAGGACTTCCTGCGCCGCCTCGAACGCCGCCGTCTCGGCATCGCCGGCTGACCGCCGCATCCGCCGGCGCCAGCGCCAGCAGCCACGCCAGCACCGCCAGCGGCGCCAGCAGCAGCGCAAACACGAGACTCCAGCCGTAGGTCGGCGACCAGGCTGGCCAGGGACCCAGCGCGAGCAGCGGCAGTCCGCCGCCCAGCCAGAGAACGGCGGCGCGGCGCAGGCCGCGCAGACGGGTATCGGAATCGACGGGTGCGTTGCGGGTCATGGCGGGACTCCTGATGATGTGGCGAGACCAGCCTCGCGCGCCGCCGTCGCAGATCCCGCGACGCGCCTCGATCGCTGCGTCCGACCCGGTGCCGATCGAGCCACGGAGTGCCCGCATGACCGCTCGCGTCCGGTTCGCGCTGCGCGCCGGCTTCACACGGTCGGATCTGCTGATACCGGCCTGCCGCGCGATGCATACAATGGCCGCCTCATCCAGGGAGCACACCATGAGCGACGCCCCGCCCCGCTACGCGGTCTTCGGTCATCCGATCGGCCACAGCCTGTCGCCGGTGATCCACCGCGCCTTCGCGCAGCAGCTCGGCCTCGTGATCGACTACCAGGCGCTGGATCTCGCGCCGGAAGTGTTCGCGACCGCGGTGCGGGCGTTCTTCGCCGCCGGCGCGAAAGGCGCCAACGTCACCCTGCCGCACAAGGCCGCCGCGCTGGCCCTGGCCGACCGGCGCAGCGCCGAAGCGCTGCGCGCCGGTTCGGCCAACGTGCTCACCCGGGACGACGACGGCGCGATCGCCGCGCACAGCACCGACGGCGACGGCCTGGTGCGCGATCTGACCGAACGCTACCGCGTCGATCTGCGCGGCCACGACGCCCTGCTGCTGGGCGCCGGCGGCGCCGCGCGTGCCGCGGCGTTTGCCCTGATCGATGCCGGCGTGCGCAGTCTCACCGTGGTCAACCGCACCGCCGCTGCCGCCGATGCGCTGGTCGATGCGCTGGGCCAGCCGGGTCGCGTGCGCAGCCGCTACTGGGCCGATCTCGGCAGCATCGGCACCTTCGACCTGGTCCTCAACGCCACATCGGTCGGTGTGCTCGGCCAGCGCCTGGACCTGCCGTTCGGCCTGCTGGCCGATCGCGCGCTCTGCTACGACCTCAGTTACGGCACGGCGGCGGGCGACTTCCTCGCCTGGGCCCGCGCCGGCGGCGCGCGCTACGCCTTCGACGGCCTCGGCATGCTGGTGGAGACCAGCGCGCTCGCGTTCGCGCACTGGCACGGCCAGCGTCCGGACGGCGAGGCGGTATTCCAGATGCTGCGCGCCCAGTATCCGCAGGCGTGAACTGCCGTGCCGGTTGCGGCG
>JAJYMF010000267.1 GCA_021787175.1 Pseudomonadota bacterium
CGCATCGAAACGACGCTTCAAGCGATCCACCACAGGCCCGACGGGAGGAAGTCATGCACCACCTAGCGATCTATGCCGGCATCGCGCTGCTGCTCGCGTTTTCGCTGTACCGCAAGGGCAGGCGGATGATCGGCGAGCGTGCGTTCGATCGCCGGCGCACGCTGGTGCGCCTGCTGGTTCTCGCCGGCGCCTTCGTATTGATCCTGTGGATCGATGCGCAGCATGTGGATGCGGGCCTTGCCGATCCGCGCGCCGCGATGATGCTGGCGTTGCCGTTCCTTCTGCTCGGCATCGTCGGCGGTGTCGGGCTTGGCATGGTGGCCGCGCGCATGGCGCAGTTTCGCATCGACGCGGGGGTGCTCAAGGTGCGCGCGCACGCGCTGTTCGGGCCGGCGATCCTGACGCTCTATGTGCTGCGCGTGGCGTACAAGTTCTGGCTGTTCCAGCATCTGGGGATCGTGACCGACAGCGTCGGCGTCGCGGGTGCGCAGGCGGCACAGCAGGCACTGGCGCATTACGACGTCGATCCGCTGGGCACTTTGCTGCGGGCGCTGTTCTTCGCCTATTACCTGAGTTACTACGGCCTGCTGCTGCGCAAGGCGCGCCAGCCGGCCGCATCGCCCAGGTCCGCATCGTGAGGTATCGCGATAGATGACAACGAAGTTGTCACCCTGAGCGTAAGCGAAGGGTCTGTGATGATGACACTTGTCACGGGAATCTTTTTCGCAGCACAGGGTCCATGCTGCGGGCACCGGGTTTGTACGACCGGTGCGGCCTCCGCGGGGAAGGGGGTGGGGAATGCACCTCGGGTTTCGTTGTTCCGGGCCATTGCGTCCGGCGGCGGCGCGGCAGGCATGGATCGGTCGTCCCTGAAGAGCGGTTTGAAAAACTGCTCCGGCACAAGGGTGTGCCGCCGCGACGAGCACGCAAGTGCTTGTCGCGACAAAGGTGGTGCGGCTTTGCCGCGCCCGTTTGCCTGCAAACCGCGGCAGGATGCCCGGTTTTGCAAAGTGATCTGGCTCAACCCAAGGAGGCTCCATGAGCACGTCGTCGCCCCTCGCCACACTCGGCAACATCTTCGTCGCGCCCGCGCAGGCATTCGACGACATCCGCGGCCACAATCGCTGGCTGTGGTGGCCGCTGCTGATCACGATCGCGGTCACCGCGGCATTCACCACGTGGTATTTCGCCACGATCGACATCCACTGGTTCATGCTGCAGTCGCTGCAGTCCAATCCCATGCTCGCCGGCAAGATCAGCGCCGAGCAGATGCAACAGATGGCCGATCACGCGACGCGCACGTCGCCGCTGATCAGCGGCGTGGTCGGCACCATCCTCGGCCTGCCGATCGCTTATGCCGTGTTCGCGCTGTACTACTTCCTCGCTGCCAAGCTGGCCGGCTACGAGGTTCAGAGCTACGGCAGCTGGTACAGCTTCGTCATCTGGAGCAGCTTCCCGGCCATCATCAGCACGCTGGTCTCGGCGCTGATGTATTTCATGCGCAACGACAATCAGGTGCCCCTGCAGAGCCTCGACCTAACCAGCCTCAATACGCTGCTGATTCATCTCGCACCCGCCGATAGCTGGTACACCCTGATCAGCAGCCTGCGCCTGACCACGTTCTGGGTGATCGGCCTGACGATCTTCGGCCTCGCCCGCTGGACCCGGCGCGGCATGCGCCATGCGGCATTCGTCGTGCTGCTGCCTTATGTCGTGATCTACGGCGTGTGGATCCTGATCAAGGTGATCTGAGCATGGCCAACAAGCGCAAGGGACTGATCGCTTTCGGCATCGCGGCCGCGGTGGTGCTGGTGGTGGTGGTCGGCAGCCTGACCAACCGCCAGCACGGGCCCAGGGTCGAGGTCAGCAAGGTGGAGCCGCGCACGGTGCGCAGCTCCATCCTCGCGGGCGGCCAGCTGAGCTATCTCGATCCGGTCGAGCTCAAGCCCGAGGTGATCGGCCGCATCAGCGAAATCCCGGTCAAGGACGGCCAGCGCGTGACCAGGGGCGAGGTGGTGCTCAGGCTCGATCCGCAGGTCTACGCCGCGGCGGTGGAGCAGGCGCAGGCCGGCGTGATGCAGGCGCAGACGGCCATCGCCAGCCAGCAGCTCACCGCCGACAATCTGGCGCAACAGGTGCGGCGTCAGCAGGCGCTGTTCAAGCGCGGGCTGGTGGACGCCAACAGCTTCGACAACCTCAAGAGCCAGCTGGCGATTGCCAGGGTGCAGGTGCAGGCCCAGCGCGAGGCGCTGCGCATCGCCCAGGCGCAGCTCAGCCAGGCACAGCAGAACCTGGCCAAGACGGTGATCCGCTCGCCGATCGACGGCGTGGTGACGCGGCTGCCGGTCAAGGTCGGCGAGACGGTGATCGCCGGCACCAACATCCCCGGCGCGACGCTGATGAACATCGCCAATCCCGCGCAGATCATCGCCGACGTGCAGGTGGACGAGGCCGACATCGCGCACGTCAAGCCGGGCGCCGAGGCCGACATCCACGCGGTGTCGTTTCCGCACGCCAAGCTCACCGGACACGTGGTCTTCATCGCCTCCTCGGTGACGCAGACGTTGAGCGTGGCGGGCAGCGCAGCGGGCGGACGCAACTTCGAGGTCAAGATCGCGCTGGCCGGCAAGGACCTGCCGCACATCCTGCCCGGCATGAGCTGCCGCGCCGAGATCTACACCCGCAGCGCGCCCGACACGCTGGCGGTGCCGATCCAGGCGGTGCTGTACGAGAACAAGCCCGCGTCGAAGAGCATCGAGGCCGACAGCGGCGCCTACGTCTATGTCGTCCGCGCCGGCAAGACGCACAAGACCAAGGTCGTCAGCGGCATCTCCAGCGACACCTGGCAGGCGATCGACCAGGGCCTCAAGGCCGGCGACGAGGTCGTCAGCGGCCCCTACCAGACCCTGCACGCGCTCGGCGACAAGGAGGCGGTCGAGATCGAGAAGGCCAAGCCGGGCGCGAAGCAGACCAAGGACTCCGGCAGCGTCACCATCGAGGCCTCATGAGCGCCGCGCCCGCCACGGACACGGCGCCGCTGCTCGAACTGCGCGGCGTCGGCAAGCGCTATCGCATGGGCGAGACCGACGTCGACGCGCTGCGCGGGGTCGATCTCGCCATCGCCCGCAACGAGTACGTCGCCTTCATCGGCCCCTCGGGTTCGGGCAAGACCACGCTGATGAACATCATCGGCTGCCTCGACCGTCCCAGCAGCGGCAGCTATCTGCTCAACGGCCAGCGCGTGGCCGATCTCGACGACAACGCGCTGGCGCGCATCCGCAACCGCGAGATCGGCTTCGTGTTCCAGAACTTCAACCTGCTGGGCCGCGCCGACGCCCTGCACAATGTGATGCAACCGCTGGTCTATCGCGGCGTGAAGCTGCGCGAGCGCCGGCTGATGGCGACCGCGGCGCTGGCCGACGTCGGTCTGGGCGACCGCCTCGACCATCGCCCCAACCAGCTCTCCGGCGGCCAGCGCCAGCGCGTGGCCATCGCCCGCGCGCTGGTCGGCAAGCCCTCGATCCTGCTGGCCGACGAGCCCACCGGCAATCTCGACTCGACGACCGCGCGCGAGATCCTGGCGATGTTCGCGGCGCTGCACCGCGCCGGCAACACGATCATCCTGGTGACCCACGACGCCGAGGTCGCCGCGCACGCCGAGCGCACGGTGGCCATTCGCGACGGTCAGGTGATCAGCGACACGCGGCACATGGCCGAGGACGCGGCACATGGCGCGGCTGGCTGAGGCCCTGCGCGCCGCCATCGGCGCGATCCGCGCGCACCTGCTGCGCGCCGCGCTGACCGTGCTCGGCATGGTGATCGGCGTCGCCGCGGTGATCGCCGTGGTCGCGCTGCTGCAGGGCTTCGGGCAGTCGATCACGCAGCAGTTCCGCAACCTCGGCGCCAACGGCCTGGTGATCATGGCCTACCTGCCGGAGAAGGCCGCGCTGGAAGGCAAGACCGCGCGCATCACGCCGGATGATCTGCTCGCGATCCGCCAGCGCGTGGCCGGCGTCCGCGACGTGGTGCCGCTGCTGCCGCTGGCGCAGTTCAGCGCCACGGTGCGCTACGGCAACCGCAGCAGCAACACCAGCGTCAACGGCACCACCTCGGGCTTTCCGCGCAACGGCGCGCGCTATCCGGTACAGGGCCGCTTCGTGGTGGCGGGCGACGACACGACCCGGCGGCCGGTCGCGGTGATCGGCCAGACGCTGATCAAGGACCTGCATCTGCCTGCGGATCCCGAGGGGCACTTCATCCAGCTGTTCGGCACCTGGTTCAAGGTCGTCGGCGTGCTCAACAAGGTCGGCTCGCTGGTCGGCCTGATCGACCGCGACAACCTGATCTACATCCCCTACACCACCGCGGTCAGCCTCGGCGGCACGGTGACCGCGCCCAACATCGTGATCCAGCTGGACGTGGACAACGCGCGCGCGATCAAGCCGGTCGAGGCGCGCATCACGGCGGTGCTGCGCCGCCAGCATCACCTGCGGCCGGGCGAGGAGGACGACTTCAAGATCCAGAGCGCGGCCGAGCTGACCAAGGCGCTGACCCGCGCGCTCGACAGCGCCAGCCTGATCCTCGGCGCCATCGTCGGCATCTCGCTGCTGGTCGGCGGCGTCGGCATCATGAACATCATGCTGGTGTCGGTGACCGAGCGCACCCGCGAGATCGGCATCCACAAGAGCCTGGGCGCGACGCGCGCCGACATCCTGCTGCAGTTCCTGCTCGAAGCGGTGCTGCTGTCGCTGCTGGGCGGCCTGGTCGGGCTGGCGCTGGGCTACGGCATCGGCAAGCTGGTGGTGCATCTGGTGCCGGCCTTCGCCGGCGCGATCGTGCCGGGCTGGACGATCGCCTTGTCGCTGGGCTTCACCGCCGCGGTCGGGCTGGTGTTCGGGATCACGCCGGCGGCCAAGGCCGCGGCGCTCGATCCGATCGAAGCGCTGCGCTACGAATGAGCAGACGACGATGAGCCACCTCGGTTCCATGTCATTTCGAGTGCAAGGCCCCACGCCATTCCGCAGGCGAAGTCCACCCCTTGTCCTGTCATTCCGAGGGCGGAGTCCGAGGAATCTCGCTTTTCGGACGGGCTCGGCGCCGTCACGTCGGGCCAAGAGCCAGATTCTTCGCTGTGCTCAGAATGACAAGCTTGGGGGCAGCACTCGGCATGACCACCCGGCATGAGTAACCACCGATGACCCGTCTTGGCCTCGACGTCATCGGCGAAAGCCCGCGCGCGGCGTTGGACGCGATCCGCGCGCACAAGCTGCGCAGCGTGCTGACCACGTTCGGCATCGTCATCGGCGTGGCCGCGGTGGTCGCGGTGGTGGCGCTGCTGCAGGGCTTCAGCCAGGCGATCAACAACCAGTTCCGCGGCCTCGGCAGCGACACCCTGATCGTGCAGTCCTACCTGCCGCTGAAGGAGCTGCTGGCCGGCAAGGTCGCCAAGGTCACACCCGCCGACCTGCTGGCGATCGAGCAGCAGATTCCGGGGCTGGCCGGGGTGTCGCCCATCGTCGGCATCAGCGGCATCGTCCACTACCGCGACCAGACCACCCGCACCCAGGTGCTGGGCAGCACGCCGTCGCTGGCCGAGTGGTTCAACGCCTGGCCCGACCGCGGGCGCTTCATCACCCGCGAGGACGACCTGCGCCACCACCACGTCGCGGTGATCGGCAGGACGGTGATCGAGCATCTGCACCTGCACGGCGATGCGGTCGGCCAGTACCTGCAGATCGGCGACGCCTGGTTCCGCATCGTCGGCGTGCTGCACAAGCAGGGTTCGCTGCTGGGCCAGGATCAGGACGACCAGATCATCATTCCCTACGGCACGGCGCTGTCGCTGTCCGGCACGCCGGCGGTGCCGGACATCGCGATCGAGCTCAAGCTCGCGCCGGGCGCGAATCTCGAGGCGATCCAGGGCCGCATCGAAACCCTGCTGCGCCGCCAGCATCGCCTGCCGCCCGCCGCGGCCGACGACTTCCGCGTGCAGACCGCGGCGCAGCTGCTCGCCAGCGTCAACAGCATCCTCGACACCATCACCCTGGTCGCGGGCGCGATCGTCGGCATCTCGCTGCTGGTCGGCGGCATCGGCATCATGAACATCATGCTGGTGTCGGTGACCGAGCGCACCCGCGAGATCGGGATCCTCAAGAGCCTCGGCGCCACGCGCGCCGACATCCTGCTGCAGTTCCTGATCGAGGCGGCGATGCTGGCGCTGCTGGGCGGCCTGCTCGGGCTGGCGCTGGGCTACGGCATCGGCCAGATCGTGCTGCACACCGTCAGCGGCTTCGCCGGCGCGCACATCCCGCTGTGGGTGGCGCTGCTGGCGGTGGGCTTCTCGGGCGCCACCGGCATCGTCTTCGGCATCGCGCCCGCGGCGCGTGCGGCCAGCCTCGACCCGATCCAGGCGTTGTCGTACGACTGAGGCCGGCCCTCAGGTCGTCGTCGCGGTGATGACGATGGTCGCGGTGCCGTAACTGCCGGCGCTGCGGGCACGCGACAAATCCAGACGCATGAGCAGTGCGCCTTGGCGGGCCTTGGCCGGATCGAGGCCGGTCGGCGCGAAGCGCCCGGGGTTGACGCCGAGCTTGCTCAGACGAATCACCGCGCCGCTGCCGGCGGGACCGTTGAGCGTGGCGTTGCGGCCGCCACTGCTGAAGCGCGCGCTGACCGTGGTGCGGCCGCCGCGCGCGCTGCCGATCGAACGCACCGCCCAGGCGTTGCTGATGGTGAGCTGGACCGCGGTCAGCCGGTTGGCGGCGCGCGGCGCGATCGCGGCGTTGGCGGTGAGCGTCTGTCCGGCGGCGGTCGCCGTGAGCGTCTTGGCGGGCAGCGCCGTGCCGGCGGCCGGCGTGGCCAGCTTGGCCAGCGCGGTCGAGTCCAGCGTGAGGTCGATGGCGCTGAAGTAGTAGAGCAGCGTCACCGGTTGCAGCCGTACCTTGAATGCGGTGGTACCGGCGGCGGCCGGACGCGCACCCGCGACGGCCAGCGCGGCCAGGGTCAGCGCGGCGGCGATCTGGAATCGGCGGCAACGGGTCGTCATGACGGTGCACCTCCTGCTCCCGGATGCAAAAAGTAAAAGCAAACACGATGCCAGTGACGCCTGCAGGCCGCGCTGAAACGTGCGCCCTCCGCGCCGGTCTGCTGGCTTGCTGCGCCGCACAACGGCGTCCGTCGCACGAACCATGACCACGGCGCCGGGTTGGCGCGACGCGGGCAGACTCGCGGCAGGCGCATGCAAAAGGTCCGCAAGCACACCGTCGACGCGCTGATCTGCGGCCTGCGGTGCCTCAGTGCACCGCGGGCAATGCGCCCCAGTCCACGCCCGGCAATTCGGGTGTGCCCTGTTCGCGCACGGCCTGGAGGTGGTCGGGACCGAGACCCAGCGCGGCAAGGAG
>JAJYMF010000133.1 GCA_021787175.1 Pseudomonadota bacterium
GCATCATTCCCGGATTCCGCTGCGCTGCATCCGGGCTACGCGGTTTTCGTATCTCGATCGCAAACGGGTATCAGGGGTCGCCGCCCATCACCTGATCGCCGATCAGCACCACGTCGGCGCGGCGACGCGCGAACAGGCCCACCGTCACCACGCCGGGAATCTGGTTGATCGCGCGCTCGAGGCCGAGCGGATCGCTGATGCGCAGGCCGTGCACATCGAGCACCCAGTTGCCGTTGTCGGTGACCACGCCGTCGCGCCACACCGGCTGGCCGCCCAGCTTGACCAGCGCGCGCGCAACCAGGCTGCGTGCCATCGGGATCACCTCGACCGGCAGCGGGAAACGGCCCAGCACCTCGACGCGCTTGCCGGCGTCGATGATGCACACGAACCGCGCCGCGGCCTCGGCGATGATCTTCTCGCGCGTCAGCGCGGCGCCGCCGCCCTTGATCAGGCGGCGCTGCGGATCGCACTCGTCGGCGCCGTCGACGTACAGCGGAATGTCGCCGACCGCGTTCAGGTCCAGCACTGCGATGCCGTGCGCCTCGAGCTGCCGCGTGCTCTGCTCGGAACTCGACACCGCGCCCTCGATCCGCGCCTTGCGCGTGGCCAGCGCATCGATGAAGTGCGCCACCGTCGAGCCGGTGCCGACGCCGACGATCATGCCGTCTTCCACATACGCGAGCGCGGCCCGGCCGGCGCGGCGTTTTTCGTCATCGCGATTCATGATGCTCTCCGCCTCATTCGAGGCCCAGGATGAAATCCCACTGCGCGGCGCTGACCGGCAGCACCGAGAGCCGGTTGCCGCGCCGGATCAGGGCGAAGTCGACCAGCTCGGACCGGCCCTTGAGTTCGTCCAGCGCGATGGTGCGCTTGAGCGTGCGCACGTAGGCGACGTCCACCAGCGACCAGCGCGGGTCGTCGCGCCGGCTGGCCTGATCGAAGTGCACGTGCTTCGGGTCGAACTGGGTGGGATCGGCATAGGCCGCCCTGGCGACCCTGGCGATGCCGACCACGCCGGGCACGGCGCAGTTGGAGTGATAGAACAGCACGCCGTCGCCCTTGCGCATCGCGCGCAGGTAGTTGCGTGCCTGGTAGTTGCGCACCCCGTCCCAGGGTTCGCGGCGCTTGCGCGCGAGATCGGCGATCGAAAACGCCTCTGGCTCGGACTTCATCAGCCAGCGCTGCATGGCGTGCCCTCCTCCGACGGCGCGCAGGCGATCAGCCCCTGCTCGGTGGCGACGTAGTCGAGCGCGACGTCCCACGGCTGCGGCGCCAGTGCCGGGTCGCCGCGCGGCACTTCCTGGAACGCATAGGCCACGCCGATCAGCAGCGGCCGCGCCGGTCGCGTGCGCTCGCGCAGGAAGGCGAAGCTGGCGTCGTAGAAGCCGCCGCCGTAGCCCAGACGCATGCCGTCGCGATCGAACGCCAGCAGCGGCAGCAGCACCGCGTCGAGGCTGGCCGGGGCCTCGTGCGCGCTGGCCGGCACGGCCGGTTCGGGAATGCCGTAGCGATTGGCCGCCAGCGCCACGTCGTGATCCCAGCGGGCGAAGGCCAGCCGGCGCGGCGCCACGATCACCGGCAGGAAATAGCGCGCGCCGCGCGCCGCCAGCGCGGCCACGACCAGGTTCAGCGGCAGCTCGCCGGCGCTGGCCCAGTAGCCGGCGACGCGCTGCGTCGCGTCCCAGCCGGGCAGCGCGTCGAGCGCGTCGCGCACGCCGCGGGCGGCGGCGATCCGCGGCGCGGGATCGAGCGCGAGGCGCTGGGCGCGCAGGCGCTCGCGCAGCACGCGCCGGCTGGAGCTGGCATCCACGAGCGGTGGTCCCCGCGGCAAGAACGGATGGGGGGCGTTCTCCGCGATGCCGGTGCCCGCCAGACGACCTTGATCCCAAGGATCAGGTGGGAGGGCTGGCGTGATTTCAGGCTTTCCGCACGCGGCGGACATGCACACCATCACGAACAGGCCGACCCGGGGTCGTAAAACAGGAACAAGGCAATATGCTGGATGCGTGCTGTCGAACACCGCAGGGAACGCCTGCACGCATTCTAGTCCACGGCCGCGCAATTGAAAGCCCGTGCCCGGGCCCGCCATGCTTGCGCCCCTCTCCCGCCGGGAAATCCGGGAACAAACGCGCGACGATGCAGAACGTGACGACGGCCCCGGATTGCGGCCTGCGGCCTCCATCCGGGCTACATCACTGCTGCTTGTGATCTTCCGTACCCGCGGCGACGCCGGGCCTCGTAGCCCGGGTGCAGCGCAGCGAAATCCGGGAGCCAACCCGCGACAACGCGATCCGCGACGATCAGCCCGGATCGAGCGCCGCCTGCAGGCGCTGGCGCAAGGCGGCCAGCCCCTCGCTGAGCACGCGCTCCTGCACCGCATGGCGCTGGCGCAGATCGACCAGTTCGTGGGTCAGGCTGAGTGCGGCCAGCACCGCCAGGCGGTCGAAGCCGGGCGTGCGCGAGGCGGCGCGCAGCTCGCGCATCTTGGCGTCGAGCAGCGCAGCGGCGGCCAGCAGACCCGGACGCTCCTGCTCCGAACACGCGACCAGAAACTCGCGATCGAGCAGCTTCAGCGCGACCGGCTCGCTGTCGGCGCTCACGCCGTGGAGCCCGGGTGCTCGAGCGCCTTGAGGCGCTGGATCATGGTCTCGACCCGGCTGCGCGCCTGCTCGTTGCGCGCCAGCAGGGTGGCACGCTCGCCGGCCAGCTGCTCCTGACTGGTGCGCAGGCTGCGGTTTTCCTCGTGCAGCCGGCGCTGGCTGTCGCCAAGGCGCTGGACGAGCGCATGCAGGGCCTCGAGTTCGCGCTGGATCGGATCGTCGGTGCTCATGGGCCAAACTGTAGCAGCGGACCCGGCCAGTGTGCCTTTCCGGCCGATGGCCGGGCAAGAACCGCCCTCCCCCTGATGCGCGGCGCTGCCAGCGTCAGGGTGATGTCGATCTGCCCGATTGGCTCGTGGATTCGGGCGCCTTGCCGACGAGGATGTCGCGGGCGGTGTCGATGCGGCGCTTGGTGGCGGTGTCGAGCATGACCTCGATGGCCAGATTCTTGGCTTTGCTGATACGGGCCTACGAGACGAACTGGTTCAGGGACACGTATGTTGAGCTGATCGTGACACCGGGTTCGAGGCGGATGTTGGCGGGCTCAGCGCCCTCGGGGAAGAAACGCCAGCCCGCGGTCTCAAGCAGCCGGTTGATCTTGATGCGGGCAGTGGCTTCCTTCGCGGACATTCCCTTTCCGTCTCAGCGGCGCAGGTCAAGCGGCATGACCGGGGGTTTCACGACACGCCGCCCGGCGGCAGCAGGGCCGGATCCACGCGGGTGCGCAGCATCGCCAGGCAGGCCTCGGCCGGCATCGGCGGCGCGACCAGGTGCCCCTGCACCTCGTCGCAGCCCTGCTCGCGCAGGTATTCGAGCTGCTCGGCGCTCTCCACGCCCTCGGCGATCACGTTCAGGCCCAGCGAGTGCGCCATGGTGATCACGGTCGCGGTGATCGCCTCGTCGTCGGGATCGGTGGTGATGTCGCCGACGAACTCCTTGTCGATCTTGAGCGTGTCGATCGGCAGCCGCTTGAGGTAGGCGAGCGAGGAATAGCCGGTGCCGAAGTCGTCGATCGCCAGGGTCACGCCGATGGCCTTGAGCTCGCCGAGGATGCGCACCGACTGCTCGGCGTTGGCCATCACCATGCTCTCGGTCAGCTCCAGCTCGATCAGCTGCGGCGCGATGCCGTGGGTGGCGAGCACCTCGCTCAGCCGGCGCGTGAGGTCGCCGTGGACGAGCTGTCCGGCCGACAGATTGACCGCCATGGTCAACTGGGTGAGGCCCAGCGTGCGCCACTGGCGCAGGTCGGCGCAGGCGCGCTCGAGCACGAACTCGCCGATCGGGCCGATCAGGCCGATCTCCTCGGCAAGCGGGATGAACACGCCCGGCGGAATCGGACCCAGCTCGTCGCTCTGCCAGCGCAGCAGCGCCTCGACGCCGGTGACGCGGCCGTCCGACAGCGACAGCTTGGGCTGGTACACCAGGCTCAGCTCGCCGCGCTCCAGCGCGCGCCGCAGCGCGCCGATCATGGTCGCGCGCAGCCGCGCCGAGGCATCCATCGCCTCGGTGTACACCGCGAAGGTGTTGCGGCCGCGCTCCTTGGCCTGATACATCGCGGTGTCGGCGAACTTCAGCAGGTCGGTCGGCACCTGGCCGTGATCCGGATACAGGGCGATGCCGATCGACGGCGAGATCAGGATCTCCTGACCCGTGTCGAGCTCCAGCGGCTGCACGAACGACTCCAGAATCTTGCGCGCGGCATCTTCGCCGTCGCGGATGCTGGAAACGCCCTCCAGCACCACGGTGAACTCGTCGCCGCCCAGTCGCGCCACGGTGTCTTCCTCGCGCGCGTTCTGGCGCAGGCGGCCGCCGACCGCCTTGAGCATGCGGTCGCCGGTGGCGTGGCCGAGCGAGTCGTTGACGTGCTTGAAGCGGTCGAGATCGAGAAACAGCACCGCCACGCGGCGGCCGCTGCGGCGCGCGCGCAGGATCGCGTGGCCGAGACGTTCGCCCAGCAGGGTGCGGTTGGGCAGGCCGGTCAGGGTGTCGTAGTTGGCCAGGTAGCGCAGCTCCTGCTCGACGCGCTTGCGCTCGGTGATGTCCGACAGCACGCCGACGAAGTGGGTGCGCACGCCCTGCGCGTCGCGCACCTCGTTGAGCTCGACCCAGCACAGGAATTCCTCGCCATCCTTGCGTCGCTGCCACAGCTCGCCGTGCCAGTGGCCCTCCTCGAGCACGCTGCGGCGGATGCGCTCGTAGACCTCGGGCGGATGCTGGCCGCAGTTGAGGATCGCGGCGTCGCGGCCGATCGTCTCGTCTTCGCGGTAGCCGGTGATGCGGGTGAATGCCGGATTGACCGAGACGAAGCGCATCTGCAGGTCGGTGACCGTCACCGCCTCGCCCATCGAGCGGATCACCTCGGCGGCGATGCGGCGGTCGCGCTCGGCCTCGCGGCTGGCGTGGATATCGCGCGCGGTGCCGGCCAGGCGCAGGGCGTGGCGCTGGGCGTCACGTTCGACCCCCTTGCCGCGCGCCAGCACCCACACCCATTCGCCCTGCGCATTGAGCAGGCGGTGCTCGGACTCGAAATGATCGCTGCGGCCCTCGACGTGCGCGGCCAGCGCGCGCTCCACCCGCGCCAGATCGTCCGGATGCACGGCGAAATTGCGCCAGTCGTCCAGCGACAGGGTCTCCTCGCGATGGCCGCCGAGCAGATGGTCGGCGCTCATGCGGTGAACCAGGCCGCGGCGCATGTCCCATTCCCAGAACTCGTCGCCCGAACCCCACAGCGACAGCCGCAGGCGATCCTCGCGCTCGCGCAGCTCGGCGCGGTGGCGCAGCTCGGTGCGGCGGCGGTTCCAGATCGCCGCGGCGACACCCAGCGCCAGCAGGCCGATCACCGCGGCATACAGCGCACGCATCGCCGGCGCGTCCCACCACGGCGGCGTCACCCGCAGCGCGAGCGTGGCGATCTGCGTGCCGAACACGCCGTCGTGATTGCTGCCGCGCACTTCGAAGCGGTAACGGCCGGCGTCGAGGTTGGTATAGGTGGCCTCGTGACGGTTGCCGGCATCGACCCAGGCGCGATCGAAACCGAGCAGCCGGTACATGAAACGGTTGCGCGGCGGCGCGGTAAAATCCAGCGCGGCGAAATCCAGCCGCACCACGCCCGCCTGCTGCGGCATGTCCAGCGCGCCGCTGATGCCGGGCAGGACTTCCGCGGCGCTGCCGACGCGCACCGCCGTGATGCGCACCGGCGGGCTGTAGCGGTCTTGCCCCAATGCTCCCGGGCGCACTTCGTCCAGCCCGCGCAGGCCGCCGAAGATCAGCGTGCCGTCGGCGCGCTGCAGGCAGGCGTTGACGTTGTATTCCAGCCCCTGCAGGCCATCGGCGACGCCGAAGGCGCGCACCTCGCCGCCGGCCAGACCGATGCGCGCGATGCCGAGGTTGGTGCTGACCCAGAGGCCGCCGTCGCCGTCTTCGAGGGCGCAGTAGATGGTCGCATCCGGCAGCTGCGCCGAGGCGGCCACGCGGGCGAAGCGCGCGCCGCGGGCATCGACGCTGAGCAGCCGGTCCAGCCCCGACGCCGTGCCGACCCAGAGATTGCCGTCGCGGCTGGCATGCACCGTGGCCACCGCCACGTCGCTGAGGCCGCTGCGGGTACCGAAGGACTGCAGCTGCGTCGCTCCCGGGCGCCACAGCTGCAGACCGCCGGCGGTGGCGATCCAGACCCGTCCCGCGCGATCCTCGGTCAGGCTGTAGATGCGGTTGTCGCCGGCGGCGGGGCCGCCGGGCGATACCCATTGGCTGACCTTCTGGCCCGGCACCCAGCGCAGCACGCCCTGACCGAGGGTGCCGATCCACAGCGCGCCGTCGCGAGCGCGCAGCAGCGTGCGCAACGGCGTCGTGAAAACACCGCCGGCGATGCCCGGCGGCGTCACCGCCGTCACGCGAGCGTGCGCCGGGTCGAAGCGCAGCAGGGCATGGCCGGTGCCCAGCCACAGCGTGCCGTCGCCCGCATTGATGACGGCGCCGACGGTGGGCGCGGCGGCATCGGCGGGCCGCCCCAGCGCGGCATCCAGCACCGCGCTGTAATCGGTGAAGGTGCGGGTTTCGGGGTCGTAGCGGCGAAAGCCGCCGCCGTGCAGACCCATCCACAGCATGCCCTGCGCGTCCTCGACCAATCCGTCGATGTTGTTGTCGTTGACCGGATCGGCGCCGGCATGGCGATCGAACAACCAGCGAAACGTGCCGCCCGCGGCCCGGGTATAGACGACGCCGTGGGTTTCGGTACCGATCCACAGCAGTCCGGCGGGATCCACGGCCAGGGTGTCGATACTGGCGTCGGGCAGCGTGCCCGGCACCGCGGGCTGCACGGTCAGCGCGAGCTCGCTGCCGTCGGGGTCCAGCCGCACCAGACCGGTCCCGCTCACGGCCAGCCACAGCCGGCGATCGGCGTCTTCGGCCAGCGCGTGCACCGCGATCAAGGCCGTGGCCGCCACCGCCGCGCCGCGCGGCCAGATGCGTCTCGGGGCGCCGTTCTGCGTCTGCAGGTAGAGGCCCCGGGCGGTGCCGATCAGCAGCCCGCCCTCGGCATCGCAGAGCAGGCTGAGCGGCTGCAGATCGGCGTCCTGCGCCAGCGGCAGGGCGCGCCGTTGCGTCAGGTCGAGCTCCAGCAGCTGGTTGCCGGCCAGCGCGTAGATCCGGCCGTCGCCGCAGTGGGTGAAGCCGTTGAGCGGAAAGTCGACACGGCCGCCCGGGGGCCGCCACAGCACCTGCACGGCCAGACTGTGCGGCGCCAGCATGGCGATGCCGCGCGAGCTGCCGAT
>JAJYMF010000271.1 GCA_021787175.1 Pseudomonadota bacterium
GTCGATGTAGACGATGCCCGATTGCGCCTTCTCGACATCGTAGTCGCACTTCTGCAGCAGCTTCTGGATGATGTTCTCGACGTCCTCGCCGACGTAGCCCGCCTCGGTCAGCGTGGTGGCGTCGGCGATCGTGAACGGCACGTTGAGCAGCCGCGCCAGCGTCTCGGCCAGCAGGGTCTTGCCGGAGCCGGTCGGTCCGATCAGCAGGATGTTGGACTTGGCCAGCTCGATGTCGTCGTTCTTCTGCCGCGACTCGAGCCGCTTGTAGTGGTTGTATACCGCCACCGACAGCGCCTTCTTGGCACGCGTCTGCCCGATCACGTACTGATCGAGGGCGTCCATGATCTCGCGCGGCTTGGGCAGATGGTTGCGCGTGCCGGCAGCCTTCTCCTCCAGCTCTTCGCGGATGATGTCGTTGCAGAGCTGCACGCACTCGTCGCAGATGAACACCGACGGACCGGCGATCAGCTTGCGCACTTCGTGCTGGCTCTTGCCGCAGAAGGAGCAATACAGGATCTTGCCGGTGTCGCTGGATCGGCCTTGCCGCTCGTCGCTCATGCTGACTGGTACCCGCGCTCTCTGCGTGCGTCGCGACGATAGCATACCGCCCGAAACCCGCTGCGCAAACGGGCCGGGCCAGCGGGTCACGAAATGAAAGGAATCAGGCGGTCTTGACGGTTTCCAGCGGCCGCCGCTCGAACACGGAGTCGATCAGGCCGTAGGCCTTGGCGTCTTCGGCGCTCATGAAATAGTCGCGCTCGACGTCGCGTTCGATCTTGTCGACCGGCTGCCCGGTGTTGCGGGCCAGGGCGTCATTGAGGCGCTGGCGCAGGTACAGGATTTCCTTGGCCTGGATCGCGATGTCGCTGGCCTGGCCCTGGGTGCCGCCGGAAGGCTGATGGATCATTACCCGCGAGTTGGGCAGCGCATAGCGCTTGCCCCTGGCGCCGGCTGCCAGCAGGAACGCGCCCATGCTCGCCGCCTGACCGATGCACATGGTGCTGACGTCGGGCTTGAGGAACTGCATGGTGTCGTAGATCGCCAGTCCCGCAGTCACCGATCCGCCCGGGCTGTTGATGTACAGGCTGATGTCCTTGTCCGGATTTTCGGATTCGAGGAACAGCAGCTGCGCCACCACCACGTTGGCCATGAAGTCGTCGATCGGGCCGACCAGGAACACCAGCCGCTCTTTCAGCAGGCGCGAGTAGATGTCGTAAGCGCGCTCGCCGCGAGCGGTCTGCTCCACCACCATCGGCACCAGGTTCAGGCCCTGTGCCGGCTGCACGATCTTGGACATGCGCTATTTCCTCGGGTGACGCCGCTTAGGGAACCTCTGAACAAGCCTATCCATGGCTTGAGGAAGGTCTGAACTTGTTCAGACCTTCCTTAACCCGCGCGGCCCGGTCGCAACAGTTCGTCAAAGCTCATCGTCTTGTCGACGACGCGGGCGTGTTCGGCCACCCACTCCGCGACCTGATCCTCGAGCACACGGTTGCGCAATCCCTCCATCAACTGGGGATCGTTGCGGTAGAGTTCAACCACCCGCTGCGGTTCTTCGTAGGTCGAGGCAATCGCCGCGAGCATCTCGGCGACGCGCTTGCCATCCGCGGTGATGTTGTTGCGCCGGGCGATTTCGCCCATCAACAGCGCTGCCGCGACGCGCAGGCGCGCCGGCGCGTGCGCCGCAACGACCATCTCGGCGGCCGGCTCGCTGCCCTGCGGCAGCCCCATGCGGGCAATGGCCTGCGCCTCGGCTTCGACCATCACCTTCGGCAGGTCCAGCCCCGGATAGGCGGCGGCGAGCTTCTGCGCCACCTCGCCCTTCAGGCGCGCCAGCAGCGCGCCGCGCAGTTCGCGCTCCAGATTGGCGCGGACTTCGGAACGGAACTTCGCGAGTTCGCCATCGATGATGCCGAAGCCGCGGATGAAGTCGGCGTCGATCTCCGGCAGCATCGGCTCGCGCACCTCGGCGATACTCAGCCGCACCTGCGCCAACTTGCCGGCCAGCGCGGGGTTGCGGAATTCGGACGGAAAGGCAACGTCGAGCTCGAGCGTCGCGCCGACTCCGTGGCCCAGCATCGCGGCGTCCATCTCCTGCATCAGGCTGCCGCTGCCGAGCACGCTGCCGGCGCGTTCGCTGCCCTGCTCGGGATAGCGCCCTTCGCTGGTCTGTGCAGAGTAGTCGAAAGCGACGAAGTCGCCTTCGCGCGCCACGCGCTCGACCGGCTGGAAGCGGCGACGCTGCTGGCGCAGGGTCTCGATCATGTGATCGACGTCGGCATCCGTAGCCTCGGCGCGAACGCGCTCGATTTCCAGCACGGAGACGTCCACCACCGGCAGTTCGGGCATCACCTCGAAGGTCGCGGTGTAGGCGATCTCGCCGCCCTCGGGCGCGCCGGAGGTGCTGATCGAGGGATTGGCGACCGGACGCAGCTGATACTGCGTCGCGGCTTCCTCGAAGGTCTTGCCGATCAGCTCGGACAGTGCCTCACCGCGGACCTGCGCGCCGAAGCGCTGCTCGATCACCTTCGGAGGCACCTTGCCGGGGCGAAAGCCGTTCAGGCGCACGGTACGGCCCAGCTCGGCCATGCGCTGGCGCACCTGCGTATCCAGACGCACGGCGGGGAACCGGACGGTCAGCCGGCGCTCGAGGGCGCCCACGTTTTCAACTGAAGCGTGCATGCATACTCCTGCCTGCGCCACCGCAACGCGTGCGGCAGTCACATTACTATGGTGCGAAAGGAGAGACTCGAACTCTCACGGGTTACCCCACTGGAACCTAAATCCAGCGCGTCTACCAGTTCCGCCACTTTCGCCAAACCGGCCACCGCCGGAACGCCTTCGGGGAACATCGCGAGAGCCGTGCAAACGGAGGTGGTGGGCCGTCTAGGACTCGAACCTAGAACCTACGGATTAAGAGTCCGCTGCTCTACCAATTGAGCTAACGGCCCACGTTGTCATTGTACTGAGCTGGGGTGGACGATGGGACTCGAACCCACGACACCCGGAATCACAATCCGGTACTCTAACCAGCTGAGCTACGCCCACCATCAAACGTTAGCGCGCCCGACAGGACTCGAACCTGCAACCGCCGGCTTAGAAGGCCGGTGCTCTATCCGGTTGAGCTACAGGCGCAGACACAGCGAACGCGCTTTGGTCGGGGCAGAGGGATTCGAACCCCCGACATCCAGCTCCCAAAGCTGGCGCTCTACCAGGCTGAGCTATACCCCGACGTTTCCGACCCTCGGCAATACAGCGTCCCGAAGAAACGGAATGGTACGGTTGCCCCCGTGCAGCGTCAATCGGTCGAGACCTGTGGACTTCGCGCGCGCCGGCATCCGGCCCGGCGCAACGCATGCGAAACGAGCCCGTCATGGTGCCCGCACGGGCCGACTCCGTCAAGCACAACGGTATCGACCGCCGTACCGTTGCGCGAAGCAAACAGCACCCCCTGTCCGTGGCCGGCAACTCAGCCGCGCGGCGTGCCGTCGGGATGCAGCCAACCCGAATCACCGTCGGCGTAGTGCTCGTTTTTCCAGATCGGCACGCGCCGCTTGATCTCGTCGATGATCCAGCGGCAGGCGGAGAACGCGGCATCGCGATGTCCCGCGCTGACGCCGACCCACACTGCGCAGTCGCCCAGCGCAAGATCGCCGACGCGATGCACGCAGCGTGCATCGAGCACGGCAAACCGCTGCAGCGCCTCGTCGAGAATCGCCTCGCCCTCGCTGGCGGCCAATGGTGCGTAGGCCTGGTAGGTCAGCGCGCGCACATCGCGGCCGTCATTGCGCTCGCGAACGCAGCCGGCGAAGCTGACCGTTGCGCCGGCCGCGTGCGACTTCAGCGAACGCTCGAGAGCGGCGCTGTCGATCGACTGGTCGCTGAGCGCGAACCGATTCATCCGCCGGACACCGGCGGCAGCAAGGCGACTTCGTCGCCTTCGTTCAGGCATTGATCCCAGGACGCGAACACGCCGTTGATCGCGACCCGCAGATGGTGGCGCGCGAAGGGCAGCCGGTAGCGCACGGCGATCTCGTCAAAGAGCGCGGCGGCGTCGCCGCCGCCCGTCTGCATGGACTCGGCATCGCAACCGGTCGCCCCCGCCAGGGCGGCGAAATAGAGCACACGGATGTTCATCGGCGCAGCTCCCGGCCGGCGCGGATCCGGCGCTTGCCGCCGGCCTTGTCGAGCAGGCGCACCGGCCCGATGACGATCGCATGGCTGAGCGCCTTGCACATGTCGTAAACCGCAAGCGCGGCCACCGTCGCGCCGGTCAGCGCCTCCATCTCGACGCCGGTCTTGTGCGTCACCGAAACCTCGCAGCGGATTGCCAGCTCGGTGTCACCGACGAACTCGGCGCTGATCACGCAGCGTTCGATCGCCAGCGGATGGCAGAACGGGATCAGTTCGTGGGTGCGCTTGACGGCCATGGTGCCGGCGATGATCGCGGTGTCCAGCACCGGACCCTTCGCCGCGCGCAGCCCGTTGGCGCGCAATGCGTCCGCCACCGCGGGCGGAAATTGCACCCTCGCCTCCGCGACTGCCGTGCGATGGGTGGCGCGCTTGGCACCCACATCCACCATGCGCGGGCGGCCGGAGACGTCGAGGTGAGTGATCTTCGGGGGGTGCGCCATGGCGCCGATTGTGGCGCAGGGCGCCGGGTTGCGCGAGTCCGGACACGGCCATGCACGCCGCGGCGATGGTGCTGCTCGCACCTTCCCCGGCGCTCGCCCTGCGGGCCGCTCGCGGCGTTCGGGCGCGCTCCTGCACGCCTCGTCATCGGCGCGCACGATGCCACTGGCATCGTGCAAACGCGCATGCCGCGCTGCGCGCGGCATGGCCAGACCGAACCCGGCGGCGGACTCACACATCCATGTGCTCGTCTCGCCGCCCCTGCCATCGGCATCACGCCGATGGCGTTCATCGGCGCGCACGATGCCACTGGCATCGTGCAAACGTGCCGATTCACCCCCCCACGTGGTACATCTCGACGCGGTCGCGGGTGGTGCTGCGCAGCTCGGCGCGGCGTTCGCTGTAGCGGTCATCGCGCAGCGACCAGCGATCCGCGATCATCGCCGCCAGTGCCGTGTCGTCGTCGCCACCCCGCAGCGGTTTGCGCAGATCGAAACCATCGCGTGCGAACAGGCAGGTGTAGAGCTGGCCATCGGCGGACAGCCGCGCGCGCGTGCAGTCGCCGCAGAACGGCGCGCTGACCGCACTGATGAAGCCGATCTCTCCAGCACCGTCGACGTAAGCATGGCGTTGTGCCACCTCGCCGCTATAGCCGGCGGCCAGCGCACGCAGCGGCCAGTGCGCGGCGATGCGTGCATGCAGCTCGGCGCTGGGCACCACCCGCTCGGCGCGCCAATCGTTGAGCGTGCCGACATCCATGTATTCGATGAAACGCACCACGTGGCCGCTGCCGCGAAAATGCGCGGCCAGACTCAGCACCTCGTCTTCGTTGACGCCGCGCATCACCACGCAGTTGATCTTGATCGTGCCGAAACCCGCACGTCCGGCGGCGGCGATGCCGGCAAGGACTTCCGCAACCTCGCCGCGATCGCCGGAGAGTCGGCGGAAAATAGCCGGATCGAGCGCATCCAGACTGACCGTCAGGCGCCGCAGCCCGGCTGCGCGCAGCGACTCGGCTAGTCGCGGCAGCAGCACGCCGTTGGTGGTCAGCGCGAGATCCTCGACGCCGGGAATCGCGGCCAGCATGCCGACCAGCAGCGGCAGGTCGCGGCGCAGCAGCGGTTCGCCGCCGGTCAGGCGCAGCTTGCGCACGCCCAGTCCGACGAACACGCGCGCCAGCCGTTCGATCTCCTCGAACGAAAGCAGGTCCTGCCGCTGCAGGAAGGGATGGTGCTCGGGATACTGATCCGCAGGCATGCAGTACGGGCAGCGGAAATTGCAGCGGTCCAGCACCGAGATGCGCAGATCGCACAGCGGACGGCCGCGCGCGTCGGCAGCGGCACGGACCCGCACCGGCGTCGGCAGCGGCGCACGCATCAGCCGGCCTCCATCGATGCGGGCAGCGGGTCGGGCAGCGACAGGCGCTGCCCCGGCACCAGCACGCGCGCACCGCGCGCCAGCAGTGCTGCGCCTTCCGCGGCACTGCCGTAGTGATAAAGCCACAGCCGTTCGCGCAGCGCCGGCGGATATTCGCGCTCGATGTCGTCCAGGCCGGTATGCGACGGGTTGCCGATCAGCCCCGCGTCGTGCGCCACCGGCTCGCCCTGCGCGGCATGGGCGGCCAGCGCTTCGGGGATCGGTCGGGTATCGCCGGTCCACGCCAACGCGCCGCGCAGCACCAGGCCGAAGGAAGTGCCGGGCCGGTGGTGCCGCGTCGGCATCAGGTCGAACCACAGGCCATCGAGCCAGAAGCCGCGCGTGCACGGCAGCAGCCGGAACGCTTCCCAGAAATTGGCCCCGCCCTCGGCCAGCACGCCGGGATAGTCGGCGACGCGCCCCTGCAGCAGCGGTACCAGCGCGGCGTGCACGAACACCCGCGTGCGCCCGCGCCAGGAGACATCGAACCACAACCGGCAGAACAGCCCCTCGATGCCGCCGACATGGTCCATATGCAGGTGCGTGATATACAACGCTGTCGGCGGCTCGCCGTAGGCATCCTGATAGCGGCCGAGGGTATCGGGTCCGCAATCGATCAGCAGCAGCGGGCGCCCGTCGCGCTCGATCACCGCGGCGGACGCGCCCAGTTCGCGCGCGCTGGCGGAGCCCGTGCCCAGCACATGCAGGGCGAAACTCATGCGCCGGCGATCCCGGCGGCATAGGCCGCCAGCAGCGGCACCCACATCTCGCGCTCGAAGCAGTCGCCGACGCCGATCTTCAGCAGCGAACGCTTCAGACGCGCGAGGTTGGCCATTTGCCATCCGCGCGCGGGACGACGCAAACGGCCGCGGTCGAAATCGAGCAGATGCATGCCGTCGTCGGACCACACGATGTTGTGCGCATTGAGATCGGCATGGTACACGCCGGCCGCGTGGAAGCGCGCCAGCAGCGCGCCCACCGCGGCAAAATCGTCGCGCGTAGCCCGGCCTGTGCGTGCGCGCTCGGCGAGCGTCTCGGCGGCCGGCAGCTCGCGGGTCAGCAGATCGGCCGTATAGCGGCCCGTGCCGCGTCGCCGGCACTGCGCGGCAACCGGCATCGGCACCGGCAGTCCTCGCGCACGCAGCGCCGCCAGCAGGCGGAATTCGCGAAATCCGCGCGAGCGTTCGAGCCCCAGCCACAGATAGCGATCGCCGAGCAGCCGCGCCAGTGCACCGCCGCGCCGGAAATGGCGCAGCACCAGCGGCCCGGCGGGCGTATCCAGGAATCCGATCGC
>JAJYMF010000078.1 GCA_021787175.1 Pseudomonadota bacterium
GCGCGCGCGTCTGCGCCACCAGCAGCGCGTCATCCTGCGGCGAAAACCACACGCCGTCGTGCAGCGCCGGCGTGTGCGGCGGCGCCCAGCGCTGCGCCAGCGCCAGCGTCTCCAGGGTGGGATCGCTCGGCAGCAGCGGCTCCAGCAGCGACGCCGCCGGCGAACCGAGATCGGCCAGCCGCTGCTCCAGCGCGGCGTGCAGGGTGGCGGCATCGAGCGGCTGCGCGTCGAAGCGCGGCGTCAGCAGGTAGCGGTAGGGCAGCAGGGCCGGATCGAGCGTGGCCAGCACATCTTCGCCGCCGTTGGCGACCAGCACGAACTGCGGATCGCGTGCCAGTGCCGCGACCAGGCCGCGGCTGAGGCGCGCCAGATCCGCGGGCGGCGCGCCGCGGATCGCCAGCAGCAGCAGGCGCGAGCCCGGACCCTTGCCGATCTGGTCGAGCAGCAGGCGCTGCACCGGCGTGCGCGGCGGCGGCAGGAAGGCGCGCAGGTCGGTCTCGACGCGCAGGTGGGCGACGACGAACCCGCCCAGCGCCACCAGCGCGGCCAGCCACAGCGTCAGCAGCGTCCGGCGCGCGCGCGCGTTCACGGCGCGGGGCCGCCGGCGCAGAGCGTCGCCAGTTCCGCCGGCGTCGGCGTGGCCGGCAGCGCGGTGGTCGCCAGCGCGCCGAGCAGGGTGAAGCTGGTGTCGCCGTTGCTCTGATCCATGCGCAGACAGCGCAGACGGTGGCCGCTGCCGTCGACGCTGATGCCGGCCAGCCGCTGCGCCAGCGCGGCGTCGCGCGGCTTGAGTTCGAGCGTCCACGCGCGGGCGTCGCCGGAGGTGCTGATGGTGAACGTGGTGCTCAGCAGCGCGGCGTCGCCGGACAGCAGCGCGCGAAAGCCGGTCAGCAGTCCCTTCAATTCCGGTGCGCGGCCGAGATCGAAGGTCTGCGGCGGCTGCCCGGGACGCACGACGCGCACCTGATTGCCGGCGATGGTGGTGGTTTCGCGATAGGGCTCGGCGACGTCGCGTTCGAGCTTCGCGCCGCCCAGCCAGACCAGCGCGCCGTGCAGGATCAGCGGACGCGCCAGCACGCCGACGTAGCGCACCTCGGCGAACGCGGTGCGCGCCGGCGCCGGCTGCGCCAGGCCGGCGATCAGCCGCTCAGGAGCCAGCGTGGCCGCGGGGGCCGGCGTCGGTGTGAGAAGCACCAGCACCAGCCACGGCAGCATCCGCGTTCGCTTGCCAGAAGTCATAGAAGTTGAACCAGTTGCGGGGATAGGTGCGGGCGATGGTTTCGAGGCGCTCGGCAAACCGCGCCATGGCCGCATCCAGCACGGCGGCACGCTGCGCGCGCGGTATCTCGATGCGATCGGCGAAAGGCTCGAACAGCAGCCGGTAGCGGTTGCCGCCAAGATACAGCCCGAAGCACAGCAGCACCGGCACATCGAGCGCCGCCGCCAGCAGCCAGGGCGAGGCCGGCAGCGGTGCCGGTGCGCCCAGGAACGGCGCCATGCGGGTCGCCTCGCCGCGCCGCGCGCGGTCGGCCAGCAGCGCCACCAGTGCGCCCTCGCGGGTGGCCTCGGCCAGCGCCAGCACGATCTCGGTCGAATCGCGCGAGGCATCGATCACGGCGGCGCCGACTTCCGGCGCCAGCGATTCCAGCAGCTCGGTCAATGCCGGCGTCTGCGCCTTGTCCAGCAGTACCCGCAGGCGGCCCTGCGGGAAGCGGCCGGCCAGCGCACGCAGCGCCTCGAAGCTGCCGACGTGCGCGCCCAGCAGCAGCACGCCGCGGCCCTGGGCGTGGAACGCCTCGAGCGCCTCCAGGCCCTCGACCTCGATGGCGAAGCCGCGCGTGCCGCGCGCCAGCAGGAACACGCGATCGAGCGTGGTCGCCGCGTAGGCGTGAAACTGCTGCATGACCTGCCAGGCGCTGGCCGGCCGGCCCTGCAGGCGCGCGTAGAACTGACGCGTGGCGCGCCGCTCGGCGCCGCGGCGGAAGAAGAAATACAGCGTGACCGGATACAGGATCAGCCGCGCCGGCGGCCGGCCGAGGTACAGACCGATGCTGCGGATCAGCCACAGCGCAAAGCGCCCGCCGCCTTCGCGACGCCCCTGCCAGTGCGCGTTCACGGCGCCGGCTCCAGCAGGCCGCGTGCGATCGGGGTGTCGCCCTGCAGGATCGCGAAGCGCACCCGCACGCCGTCCGCGCGCAGCTCGATCGTGGCCGCGGCGCCCGGCTGCAGCGGCGCCAGGAACTTGGCCTCGATCACGCCGGCCACGGCGGCGCCGCGCCACGCCCGCAGCGCGCGCGCGGCCTCCTCCAGCAGCAGCACGCCCGGTACCCGCGGCTGGCCGGGGAAGTGTCCGGGCAGGGCCGGGTGTGCATGCGGCACCGAAAAATCCGCGCGATGGACTTCGCTCATGCGCGCCTCTTCAAATCCGGCCAGTGCACGGCCAGCGTGCGCGCAAAGGCCACAAGGCCGCGGCGCGGCGCCTGCGGCAGCAGCCACCGGCGCAGGGCATATTCCAGCACGAAGGCGGCGCCCAGCACGGCATAGGCAATGGCGTTGCTCCACAGGCTCCACCAGGCGCGCGGCAGCGGCCACGGCGCCGCCATGCCAGCCATGGCCAGCAGTCCATCCGGCACCGCCAGCAGTGCCAGCAGCAGCGCGATCGCGGCCAGCGCCGCCAGCAGCAGCGTCCAGGCCGCGGTTACCGTGCGCGTGTAGCGCACCGTGGCCGCATCGGTCAGCGCGGCGTCGCCGTCGCTGATGCGCACGAAGCGCGCCACCAGGGGTTCGCGACCGCGGCGCAGGCTGGCGCCGAACAGCGCGGCGACCAGCGCCGGCAGCAGTACCGGCAGCAATTCCATCGGCAGCGCGGCCAGACCCAGCGCCCGCAGCGCCAGCAGGCCCAGTACCAGCGCCAGCCACAGCAGCGCGCTGCGCCCGCGAGCTCGCGAAAGTCCCGGCAACAGCAGCAGGCTGCCCAGCACCAGCGGCGGCAGCAGGGCCACGCGCGGGTCGGCACTGACGGTCGCCCAATGCGTGCTCAGCGGCCAGGCCAGGATCAGCGCACCCGCCAGTACGGCACGCGCGCGGGCGGCGTTCACGCCACGGAGACGCTGCGCTGCTGCTCGATGTGCGCGGCCAGCGCGGCCAGGCTGCCGAAGATGCGGCGGTTGTCCGGGTGGTCGGAGCGCAGCTGGAAGCCGTAGCGCTTGGAAACGGCGAGCGCGATTTCGAGGGCGTCGATCGAATCCAGCCCCAGCGCGCCGCCGAACAGCGGGGCATCCGGTGCGATCGCCTCGGCGGCGACGCCTTCAAGGTTGAGACTGGTGACGATCAGCTCGGCAAGCTCGCGCTCGGCGGACGTCTGTGCGCTCATCGCGGGGCAACTCCATTGTCCTTGCGTGCCGCTCCACTGCGGCCCGCATCGCGCGCCATTGTAACATTGTGGTTTGTGCAGCCTGTACCGCCGGTGATCGACGTTTCGTTGCCCTCGTCCCGCCCCGCCGCAGCCGCCCTGGTGCCGCTGCGGGTGCGCTATGCCGCCGCGGTGCCGCCGGCCCTGTTGGCCGCGCCCGGCACGCTGGCCGTGCTCGGCTTTGGCGCGGTGGCGGCAGAGTCGGAGGATCCGCGCTGGCTGCGGCTGCCATTGATGCCGCTGATGCCGCTGGACGCAGCGGCCGTCGCCGAGGTCTGGCAGATCGATGCCGCGGTGGAGCACGGGCGGGCCGGCACGGTCCGCTATGCCGCCGGCGGCGGCTGGCTGTTCGGCGCGATCGAGCTCGACGAGGCCGCGCACGGCGGACTCGAGCGCGCGGCCGTGGCGGCGTATCGCGCGCTGGCCGCGTTCAGCGCCGCACGCGCCGAGTGCCATGTGCTGCGCATCTGGAATTATTTCGGCGCGATCAATCGGGGCAGCGGCGACGCCGAGCGCTACAAGCGCTTCTGCGCCGGCCGCGCGCTGGGCATGGGCACGGGCCAGGTGTTCGCCGACGGCTATCCCGCCGCCACCGCGATCGGCGTGCCGGGTGCGCCGGACCGGCTGCAGCTTTACTGGCTGGCTGCGACGGCGGCGGGCACGCGAGTGGAAAATCCGCGCCAGCTGAGCGCCTGGCGCTATCCGCGCGCCTACGGTCCGACGCCGCCCAGTTTCGCCCGCGGCATGCGCCTGCCGGGCGGTACCGGACTGGCCATCTCGGGTACGGCCGCCATCGTCGGCCACGCCTCGCAGGCGGCCGGCGACCTCGACGCGCAACTGACCGAGACCTTCGCCAACCTCGATGTCCTGCTGACGGCGGCCGGCGTGGACGGCGGCTTCGACGCGCGCTCGCCGCTGAAGGTGTATCTGCGCGACCCGGCGCAGGCCGGGCACGTCGCCGACTTTCTCGCCGCGCGCCTGCCGCCGGCGGTGCCGCGTCTGCTGCTGGCCGGCGACGTCTGCCGCGCCGAGCTGGCGGTCGAGATCGACGGCTGGCGGTTTCCCCAAGCCATGGATGGCGCCCTCTGATACCCCGTTGCGTTCAATCGATACGATGGGTAGCCCGGATTCCGCTGCGCTGCATCCGGGCTACGCGGTTTTCGCATCTTGATCGCGAACCGGTATGACAAGTCCAGAACCTGCCCCTGACTTGATCCGGGGATGGACTTGTTCAGAGGTTCCTTAAAACATGCCGCGCGCGCAGCCGCGGAAGGTCGCGCCGGTGATTTCCAGCATGGCGCGCCAGGGATAGTGATTGGCGCCCAGCGTGCAGGCCCCGGGCGTGAGTATCAGGCTCACCCAGCCGTGGTTGGCGGTGAAGATCAGCGCGCCGTTGGCCAGCCGCTTGCGGGTGACATCACGGTATTGCCGCTCCACCGCCTTGTCGTCGAGATTGGCCCGCAATTGCCGTTGCGCGCCGTGGCCCAGGATCGCCGCACGCCAGCGACTGGGCCGCACGCCCTGTGCAACGAACATCTCCGTCATGTCGTTGGCGGCGGCGCTGGGCGGAGTCTTGACGGAAGCCGCAGGGGCGGCGGGCTGCTGCAGAGACAGCGCCAGCGGCGAGGCCGCGCTGGCGGCGTCGAGCGCCAGCGGCGCGGGCAGCGTCCACAGCACACGCCCGGCGGCATCCACGATGCGGGCTTGCAGAAGATAACGCTGCCCGGGCTGAAGGGTGCCCGGCTTCAGCCAGAGCCCGAAGGCATACGGGGTCTTTCGTGCGGGTGCCTCCGACTGTGCCAGCAGGTGATTGCCCGCGAGGCTGGCGGACAGCAGGGTCACTTCGGCCTGTGCGCCCTGCGGCAGCGGCTGGACATCGGGCCAGAGCAGGCTGCCCGCGACGATCTGGCCCTGGGATTCGGCCGCCGGCAGGACCACGACTTTGGGCGCGGGGGTCGTGCACGCGGTCAGGGTCAGTGCGACGACCAGGATGGCCCAGTGACCAATGCCGATCTGTCCCGTGCGCATATCAAGACCCCCTGTGGTCTGTCATGCCGGCACCGGCGGGCATCATCGGCCCAAAACGAAGGCCGGCACAAGGCCGGCCTTCGTCGCTGCCATCACGCGGCATCGAGGGTCACTTCGGCGCCGGACCCTTGACCACGGTGGCCAGATGATCGGGCCGCAGCCAGGCCTTGAACGCCGCCTGGACTTCGGGCGCGGTCAGGGCCAGATAGCGCTGCGCGGCCCGCGTCGGCTCGTCCAGCGGCAGGCCCATCTGCGCGTAGTAGAGCAGGCGGCCGGCGATGCTGCCGGTGCTCGATTCGCCGAGCGGAATGCTGCGGATCAGCAGCGCCTTGGCACGGGTAAGCTCGGTCGGCGTGACCGGCTGATCCTGCATCTGCCTGAGATCGCGCACCACCAGCGCGCGTGCCTGGGCGACCTTGTCCGGATCGCAGCCGTAGCTCACCGAGTAGCGGCTGCGCGTCAGGCCCCAGTCGAAGGCGGTACCGACGGTGTAGACCAGCCCCGATTTCTCGCGCAGGTCGCGGTACAGGCGCGAGGCGTAGAAGCCGCCGCCCAGCACCTGGTTGCCGAGATTGAGCGCGTAGCGGTCCGGACTCTTGAGGTTCAGCCCGAGGTTCTGCACCAGCGCGACGCTGTCCTGCAGCGAGGTGGTGTCCGGTACCACCGCCTGCGAGGGCACGTTGAGCGGGATCGGCGCCAGCTCGACATCGGGCTTCGGACCTTCGGCCTTCCAGGCGCCGAAGTACTGCGTCACCACGCGCTCGGCTTCGGCCGGCGTGACCTTGCCGATCACCACGATGGTGGTCATGTCGGGGCGGAACACCGTGGCGTGGTAGGCCTTGACGTCGGCGAGGGTGAGTTTCATAACGCCCTGCGGCGTGGCCTCGCGCAGGGTCGGATCGTGGGCCGGCACCAGCGCCTTGGTGATCGCACGGCCGTAGAGATAACCCGGCGACTCGAGTTCACCGGCCAGCGCGCGCGCGGTCTGCATCTGCACCACCGCGAACGCCTGCGGCGGCAGCGCCGGATGCAGCTCGTCGTCGGCGAGCAGTTGCACGCCGCGCGCGAAGTGCGCCGCCGGCACCGCCAGCGAGAACGAGGTGCCGGCGCCGACATCGGCGCTGATGTCGTCCAGCGCCTTCAGGTAGGCCAGCCGGTCGAGCGTCTGCGTGCCGTACTCGAACAGGCCGCCCAGCACGCTGCCGACGCCCTTCTGGCCCGGCGGGGTCTGCAGGTCGGCGTTGTTGCGGATGGCGCCGTACACCTGCACGGTGTCGCTGACGTTTTCCGGCTGCACGATCAGCTTGATGCCGTTGGCCAGCGTGGTCACCGTCGGCTGCACGGTCGAGGTCGGCACTTCCAGCCGCGCCAGCGCGCGTTCGGCCCAGGCCGGCAGCTTGACCGCGCCCTCGGGCGCGCCGCCGAACGACTCGGCGCCGCCGAAGCCCTTGCCGGCGATCGGCTTGCCGGAGCTCTGCGGGGTGAGGATCGCGGTGATCGCGTGCTGCGGATCCAGCGCCGCGCGCGCGACGCGATCGACGTCGGCCACCGTGACCGCCTCGATCGCGCCCTTGATCGCCTCCGGCGAATCCAGACCCTCGAAGGCCAGTGCCGACGACCAGGCGTTGGCCAGCCCGCTGATCGAGTTCTTCTGGAACTCGAGGCGGGCGATGGCGTTGCGCTTGGCGGCCTCGACCAGGTCGGCCGGCACGCCGTGCTTCAGCGTCGCCGCCAGCGTGGTGTTGATCTCGGCGAGCAGCGCCTGCGCATCGCCGCCCTTGGGAAAGGCGCCGACCGCGAAGCCCAGACCGGCGCCGGGAAACGCCGCGTACTGGAAGCCGGCGAACAGCGCCTTGCCCTGCGGCACCAGCGCGT
>JAJYMF010000342.1 GCA_021787175.1 Pseudomonadota bacterium
GCTCGGGAATCGGGAATCGGGAATCGGGAATCGGGAATCGGGAATCGGGAATCGGGAATCGGGAATCGGGAATCGGGAATCGGGAATCGGGAATCGGGAATCGGATTCAAGCTTGTCACCCTGAGCGCAGCGAAGGGTCTGCCTCGCCGGCACGCGGGTGAGCTGTGCCGAAGCGTGGCCATGCAGAAAGATCCTTCGCTACGCTCAGGATGACCAACGGAAATCCCCGAGGGATGACAGCCTGCTCTTTCGGGGCGCGTCAGATTTTTTGGCAGGCTCAGGATGACACCCTTTAGGCTTGCCCCTGCTCCTGCTCCCGCTCCCGCTCCCGCTCCCTGCTCCTGCTCCCTGCTCCCGACTACCGACTACCGGCTACCGGCTACCGGCTACCGGCTACCGGCTACCGGCCAGATCAGCATGGCATCGCCATAGGAGAAAAAGCGGTAGCGCTCCGCGACGGCGTGGCGGTAGGCATCCAGGATCAGCTCGCGCCCGGCCAGCGCCGACACCAGCATCAGCAGCGTCGATTCGGGCAGGTGGAAGTTGGTGATCAGGCCATCGATGCTGGTGATGCGGTAGCCGGGGATGATGAAGATCTGCGTCTCGCCGGCGAACGGCACCAGGGTTCCGCTGGCACCGGCGCTCTCCAGCGCGCGCACCACCGTGGTGCCGACCGCGACCACCCGCCCGCCGCGCTCTCGGGTGCGGCGGATCTGCTCGATCAGGCCGGCGCCGACGTTCAGCCACTCGCGGTGCATGACGTGGTCTTCCAGCCGCTCGGCGCGCAGCGGCTGGAAGGTGCCGGCGCCGACATGCAGGGTGACGTAGCCGAACTCGACGCCGCGCGCGCGCAGGGTCTCCAGCAACGGTGCGTCGAAATGCAGGCCAGCCGTCGGTGCGGCGACCGCGCCCGCGTGGCGCGCGTACACGGTCTGGTAGCGCTCGTCGTCGGCATCGACAGCCGCGCGATCGATGTACGGCGGCAACGGCATCCGGCCCAGCCGCGCCAGCAGCCTGTCGAACGTCTCGCCGCCCTCCAGGCGCAGGTCGAAGAACTCGCCGTCGCGGCCCAGCACCGTCAGCCGGCTGCCGTCCTCCAGCACGATGCCGCCGCCGGCGCGCGGCTTCTTGCTGACGCCCAGCTGCGCGCGCGCCTCGCGGGCGCCGAGCACGCGCTCGATCAGGATCTCGACCGCGCCGCCGCTGTCCTTGCGGCCGAACAACCGCGCCGGCAGCACGCGCGTGTCGTTGAACACCAGCAGGTCGCCGGGCGCCAGCAGCTGCGGCAACTCGCGGAAGTGACGGTCCTGCCAGGCACGCGCGGGCACGTCGAGCAGCAGCAGACGGCTGGCGCTGCGCTCGGCCAGCGGCGCTTGCGCGATCAGCTCGCTCGGCAACTCGAAATGGAAATCGGATTTCTTCACGGGTTGGCAGGTTCGCGGCGCCACGCCGTCGGGACGCGCGCATCGGCAAACCGGTAGTTTAGCGTGCGGCCATGCGCTGCTCTGCGGCAATCGCCAGACCCTTCGCTGGCGCTCAGGGTGACAAGATTCGATGCAGCCTGCCTTGCACGCTCCTTGGCATGTCATCCCCGAACCTGCCGAGCACGCCCCCTCTGCCTTGTCATTTCCCCGAGCATCGATGCCGAGCATCGCATCTCTAATCTTGTCATCCTGAGCAACGCGAAGGATCTGTCCATCGCAGCGCTCACCCCGCCGATGCAGTACTCGCGCCCTGCATGCCATCATCGGCCGTCTTGATGCGAGTGCCGCCGATGCCCACGCCCGCCCGATCCGGACTGCCGCCGCGCTGGCTGGCGCCGCTGCTCCTGCTCGCCGCACTTGCGCTGACGCTGTGGGCCTATCTGCCGGGCCTGCACGGACCGTTCCTGTTCGACGACTTCGCCAACCTGCCGGTGATCGGCGCGACCGGTCCGGTCGACACCTGGGCGACGTTCTGGCGCTACATCACCTCGGGCACGGCCGACCCGACCGGGCGCCCGCTGACCCTGCTGACGTTTTTGCTCGATGCGCGCAACTGGCCGGCGGATCCGTTTGCGTTCAAGCGCACCAACCTGATCATCCACCTGCTCAATGGCGCGCTGCTGTATGCGCTGCTGCTGCAGCTCGGCCGCGTGCTCGAGCCTGCGGGTCGCCGCGCGTCGCTGGCCGCCGCGCTGGGCGCGGCACTGTGGCTGCTGCATCCGCTGCTGGTCTCGACCACGCTGTACATCGTGCAGCGCGAGGCGATGCTGCCGGCGACCTGCGTGCTGCTGGGCCTGCTGGCCTGGCTGCACGGACGCCGCCTGCTGGCTGCCGGCCGCCTGCGCAGCGGACTGGCGTGGACCGTGCTCGGACTCGGCGGCGGCATCGTGCTCGGTGTGCTGGCCAAGGCCAACGGCGCGCTGCTGCCGTTCTATGCGCTGCTGATCGAGTGGATCGTGCTGGCGCCGCGTCTGCCCTGGTCCACGGACCACGCGCGCCGTGTCTGGCGCGGCGTGATGGCGGTTTTCGCCGCGCTGCCGGCGACACTGCTGCTGGCGTATCTGGCCTATGTCGGCATCCACACCGCGATCCACGGCATCGCCGTCCGCCCGTGGACCGAAGGCCAGCGCCTGCTCAGCGAGCCGCGCGTGCTGATGGATTATCTCGGCCTGCTGTGGCTGCCGCGGCCGTTCACGCCGGGCCTGTTCAACGACCAGATCCGCGCTTCGCTGTCGCTGTTTTCGCCGGCCACGACGCTGCCGGCGCTGCTCGCCGTGCTGGGTCTGATCGGCGCCGGCCTTGCCCTGCGCCGGCGCGCGCCGCTGATCGCGCTGGCGATCCTGTTCTATTTCGCCGGCCAGCTGCTGGAATCGACCACGATTCCGCTGGAACTCTATTTCGAGCATCGCAACTACGTGCCGGCGCTGCTGCTGTTCTGGCCGCTGGCGTGGTGGCTGGTCGACCTGCACACGCTGCGGCTGCCCAAGCTGCTGCTGATGCTGGCGCTGCCGCTGGGCCTGGCCTTGATGACGCACGCGCGCGCCGAGGTTTGGGGCAACGGCCGCATGCAGGCCGAACTCTGGGCTCGCCTCAATCCGGATTCGCCGCGCGCGCAGGCCAACGCGGCGCAGTTCGAGCTGGCGCACGGCCAGCCGTTGGATGCGATCGCGCGACTGCGGCCGCTGCTGCGCCAGCATCCGGACCAGGTACAGCTCGCCTTCAACCTGCTCGGCGCGCGCTGCGCGCTGGGCGGCGTGGATGCTGCCGACCTCGCCGCGGCGCGCACCGCGATGGCGACCACGCGCGACCCCGGCGCGCTGCTGACCGGCTGGTTCGATCGCACCCTGCCGGTGGCGGCCGACGGCGGCTGCCCGGGTCTGGGCCTGGCCGCACTGCGCGTGCTGATCCAGGCCGGGCTGGACAACACGCGCCTCGACGTCCCCGGTCGCCTGCAGGACCTGCTGTATCTGCGCGGCCGCATTGCGCTGGTCGAGCAGCGCCCCGCCGTCGCACTGGCCGACTTCGAGCGTGCTCTGGATGCCAGCGTCAGCCCCGGCTTTGCGCTGGAAGCCGCAGCGACGCTGGGCTCGGCCGGACATCCGCGCGAGGGTCTGGCGCTGCTCGATCACTACGACCGCGTCGCCGGTCGCGCCACCGCGCCCGGCCTCGGCATGCCGATGCTGCACACCTGGGTGCTGCGCCTGCAGAACTACTGGCCGCACGAGGAAGCGCATCTGCGCAAGGCGCTGGCAGCGACCGCAGCGACTGCAGCGACTGCAGCGACCGCAGCGACCGCAGCGCAGAAAACATCAAGCGAGCAACGGACGCTGCCAGTTGCCGCGCTTCGCCAGCCAGACCCTTCGCTGCGCTCAGGGTGACATCTTCTAGCGCGTAAGGTGGCATCCATTTTTTCTCTGGTTGTCATCCTGAGCAACGCGAAGGATCTGACTGACAGCGCCGATCCGACGTGCCGCCGCGCCGACACGCGGCCGCGGATGGTGTCGATCGCCAGGCCCTTCGCTGCGCTCAGGGTGACATCCAAGGGGTGTCATCCCTTGGGGACTTCTCCGCTGGACTCCCTTCGGTCGCGTTGGTCGTCCTGAGGGCGCAGCCCGAAGGATCTGGCTGCCAACCACGTCGAGGGCGCCGCCCGAAGGATGTGGCTGGCTATGCCGCGCTCGCCTACGAACCGGTTTCACCACAGCGCCGCGAGATCGGTCCATTGCGGATTGGCGCATTCGATCAATGCAATCTTGCGTCGCCGCGTCCAGCCCTTGAGCTGTTTTTCGCGGGCAATTGCGTCCGCGACGTACCGAGTGTCCTCGACAAACACCAGCCGGTGTACTCGGTAGTTCTGGGTAAAGCCCGGCAGCAGGCCGTGCTTGTGCTCGTGAACCCGCCGCCGGAGATTGCCGGTAACGCCGATGTACAACACCCTGCTGAGGCTGGCCATGATGTAGACGTGATAAGTGCGCGGCATCGGCAGATGATTCACGCGTCGGATCCCGGGCGGAATCGGTGCATACCCGCAGCCGTCGTCAGCCGACACCGACGCACGGACGCAGGTGGTGTCGATCGCCAGACCCTTCGCTGCGCTCAGGGTGACAAGCCTTTGGCCCCGTCGCCCCGAACAACCCTGTCGCCCCGAACAACCCCGTCGCCCCGAACTTTGTTGTCATCCTGAGGGCGCAGCCCGAAGGATCTGACTGACAGCGCCAGTTCCCACCGCGCCAACACACGATCGCAGGCGGTGTCGATCGCCAGACCCTTCGCTGCGCTCAGGGTGACAAGCCTTTGGCCCTGTCGCCCCGAACAACCCTGTCGCCCCGAACTTTGCTGTCATCCTGAGGGCGCAGCCCGAAGGATCTGACCATCCGGCAGCACCACGAGCCATCGGGCTGTGCGGCAAGCGGCCATCCAGCCCTCGCCTCGAGTGTCGGCAAGCCGCATACTGCCGCGCCTGCCGCCACCGCACCGTCGCCCCGATGAGTCTGGCCGAACGTCGCCCAACCCTCGCCCGTCGCGCTGCCCTGATCGCGGCACTGCTGGTCACCGCGCTGGTGTACTGGCCGGGCCTGTCCGGCGGCTACATCTTCGACGACTACCCCAACATCATCGAGAACCCGGCGCTGCAGGTGCAGCACGCCGACTGGGCCACGCTCAAGGCCGCCGCCCTGTCGTCGCCGTCGAGCGAGTTCCACCGCCCGCTGTCGTCGCTGACCTTCGTCGCCAATTACATGACGACCGGTCTGGCGCCGTTCGGCTGGAAGCTCACCAATCTGGTGATCCACCTGCTCAACGGCGTGCTGGTCTATCTGCTGGCGCGGGCGCTGCTGCGCGCGGCCGCGCGCGGTCGCGAGGAACCGCGTGCGGGGCTGGTTGCGGCGCTGATCGCCGCCGGCTGGCTGCTGCTGCCGATCAACCTGACCGCCGTGCTCTACGTCGTGCAGCGCATGGAGAGCCTGGCCAACCTGTTCGTGCTGCTGGGCCTGCTCGGCTACGTGCGCGGACGCCTGCGCATGCAGCGCGACGGTCGCGGCTTTGCCGGTGCCGCGGCCTCGCTGCTGGTGTGGACGGCGATCGGCCTGACCGCCAAGGAAACCGCGGTGATGACGCCGTTCTATGCGGCGCTGATCGAATGGGCACTGTTTTCCGCGCGCAGCGGCCGCGATCGCCGCCGCGACCGCCGCGTGCTGTGGCTGTTCGGGCTGGTGCTGGTGCTGCCGGGCATCGCCGGGCTGGCCTGGCTGGTGCCCGACCTCGCCTTCAACCCGGTCGCGTGGCAGACGCGCAACTTCACCCTCGGCGAGCGCCTGCTGTCCGAGCCGCGCATCTGGTTCGACTACCTGCGCTGGATCGTGCTGCCGACGCCGCATGCGCTGTCGTTCTATCACGACGAGGTCACCGTCTCGACCGGCCTGCTGGCGCCGTGGACCACGCTGGCGGCGATCCTCGGCCTGGCACTGCTCGTCGCGCTGATCGGCTTCCTGCGCGCGCGCGCGCCGCTGGTGGCGCTGGGGCTGGCACTGTTTCTCGGCGCGCAGCTGCTGACCGGCACCATCATCCCGCTGGAGCTGGTGTACGAGCAGCGCAACTACTTCGCCAGCTTCGGCGTGCTGCTCGCCTTGGTCCCACTGCTGTTTCCGACCCGGGCCGGCGCACCGCTGCCGCTGGCGCGCGGCGTGCTGCTGGCCGGGCTGCTGCTGATCTGGACCGGCGAAACCGCGCAGACCGCTTACGCCTGGAGCAGTCCGCTGCGACTCGCGGTCGAACTGGCCGAGCGCGCGCCGACCTCGCCGCGCGCGCAGTACGAACTGGGCCGCACCTACATCGTGCTGTCGAAATACGATCCGAAGTCGCCGTTCACCGCGCTCGCCTATGCGCCGCTGGAGCGGGCGATGAACCTGCCGGATTCGTCGATCCTGCCCGAGCAGGCGCTGATCTTCATGAACTCGCGCATGCACCGCCCGCTGAAGGCGATGTGGTGGCTGCGCATGATCGCGCACCTGAAATCGGTCCCGCCCGGCGTGCAGGACGAAAGCTCGCTGGCGGCGCTGACCAAGTGCGCCATCGAGGGCGCCTGTCCGCTGCCGCCGTCGCCGATGGTCGAGGCTTTCGTCGCCGCGCTGTCGCATCCGCATCCATCCGCGCGGGTGATGCAGATCTACGCCGACTATGCGCTCAACGTACTGCACGACCGCGGCCTCGCCGAGCGACTGCTGACCGATGCCGTGAAGCTGCAGCCCGGCAACGTCGGCATCCGCCGCACGCTGCGCGAGGTGCGGGCGATGCCGGCGACGGTCGCACCGGCGATCCCGGGAACAGCGAAGGCCGCGAGCGCCGCCGGTGGCGCATCAGATGCATCGCCGACGGCGACGGCCAGCGCGCCACGCCACGCGCCTTGAGGACAGTTGCCATGCGCCATACGCCACTTCACGCCGCGGCATGAGGGGGCCCATCGCCCGCGCCACCCTGCGCACCAGCATGGTGCTGGGCCTGCGTCTGCTGGTGCAGGCCGGCACCCTGCTGCTGGTCGCGCGCCTGCTGGGACCGCATGACTTCGGCGCCTTCGCCGGCGTCGCCGCGCTGGCGGTGATGCTGGGCACGCTGTCCACCTTCGGCACCCATATCGTGCTGCTGGCCGAAGTGTCGCGGGAGCCGCAGCGCCGCGCCAGCGTGCTGCCGTTCGCGCTCAGCACCACGCTGATCTGCGGCAGTCTGCTGTTCGCGCTGTACCTGCTGCTGGCAACGACGCTGCTGGGTGAGGCCGGCATCGGCTTGAACGTGCTGATCGCGCTGGGCCTGGCCGAACTGATCCTGCA
>JAJYMF010000328.1 GCA_021787175.1 Pseudomonadota bacterium
GGCGTATGCCTCGGGTGTGGCGGCGCCTGCGGCGACGGTCGTCGTGGCAAGCAGAGCGGCGAGTGCGAGGCGCTGGAGAGTCATGCGTCGATCCGGTATGCGGTCAGGCGGGAAGTCCCTATGACACCACAGCCGGATGTCAGGTTCGCGAGCACGCCCGCGAGCGCTGTCATCGCGCTTTCATCGGCAAGGCTCATCAAGCCGGTACGCAGCGGCCGCGGGGCCACGCGCACCCAGGGTGAATCATGCGAATCCTGTTCCTGCGCGCCGCCGCGCTGCTGGCGGTATGCCTGTCCTTCAGCGCCGCGGCGCGCCAGCCGGTGGTGCTGGTCTCGATCGACGGCCTGCGGCAGGCCGAGGTGCCGGCACCGGCGCTGTGAGCGATGACGGCACGGCGGCATGCGTCGGAAGAGGCGGGGTGCGGAGCACGGATGCCACTCAACCCGGGAACGGCGCCGATCGTGTCGCTGCGGTTGCGGGTGAAACCGCGCAAGCGGGCTGTCGCGAGCCGTGGGGCTGTGTCACGGCATACACGGGCTTCGAACCGGGGCGTAACGGCGAGCTCACGATTCCGTAACAAAACCTACATCGCCATGACGCCGTGCTGCCGCAGGCACAGCCCACGATGGCCATTCGTTCAACCAACCTTGAAGGGGCTTGTGATGCTGCGTCAGAAACGGATCACGGTGCTGATTGCACTCGCGCTCGCGACACCCGTCGCGCTGGCGCACACCGCCAACAATGCGGCTGCTGATACCGCCGCATCGAGCGTGAAACCGTTGTCATCTGCGGCGACCACGGCCAAGAAAGCGGACGCCGCTGCGAGCGTGGACAAAGCCGCCAGCCTCAAGACCAAGACGCTGGAAGCCGTGGTGGTTTCCGGGCACTCGGTGGCGTTTACCAACAACGAATTGCCGCCGGTGCTGCTGAAGTTCTCGGCACCACTGACCAGTGTGGTCGATGCGGCCAACCTGTTGCCGGGCGTCAACGTCACCCCGGGCGGGGTGTTCGACAGCGACGACTGGTCGATGGGTATCACCATGCGCGGCTTCACCCAGGACCAGCTCGGTTTCACCGTCGATGGGCTGCCCAACGGCGCCACCAGTTACGGCGGCGGCGCCAAGCCCAACCGCTTTCTTGATCCCGAAAACCTGCGCACGGTGATCGTCTCGCAGGGTACCTCGGACATCTCCTCGCCCTCCACGCAGGCGCTGGGCGGCACGCTCAACTACGAGTCGATCGACCCGTCGACGACGCGCAATGTGCGTGTCGACTACTCCACCGGCTCCTGGCAGGCACAGCGCGAGTTCGTGCGCTACGACACCGGCGCGCTGTTCCATGACAGCACCTACGCCTACCTGAGCTTTTCCAACACCTACAACAAGCGCTGGATGGGCGACGGCACCAACGGTCACAGCAGCCGCGTGCATGTCGATGGCAAGCTGATCAGCTACCTCAGCGACGCGCTGACCATGACCGCGCGGCTCTCGTGGGACGATGCCTACGAGAACAACTACAACAGCGTCACCCTGGCGCAGTTCAAGCAGGACCCCAGCTGGGACCGCCTGACCTGGAACTGGACCGGCCAGCCCTACATCGATCAGAACTTCGTCGAGCCCTGGAACACGGTGCGCAAGAACGCGCTCGCCGGCGTGCGTTTCGACTATGCGCTGGACGACAACAGCGGCCTCGAGTTCTACCCCTACTACCAGTTCATGGAAGGCTCGGGGGGCTGGCTGCCGCCGTATCAGCTCTATGCGGTCAACGGCAGTGGCCAGATCACCGGCAACCATCCGGCGCCGGGCGCGCCGTTCGGTTATGACTTCTTCCAGGCACCGAATGGCCAACCGATTGCCGTGCCCGCCGGTTGTGGCAACCCGTATGACGCCAGCTGCTATCCAGCCGGGTCGATCCCGGCCAGCAGCTTCCGCCAGAGCCTGTACAAGAATCACCGCTACGGTTTCATCGCCAAGGGCCACTGGCAGCTCGGCATCAACCAGCTGCAAGCCGGCATCTGGTTCGAGAATCTGGACCGCTTCAACGGTCGTGTGTGGTACGCGGTGATCGATCCGCGCTACTACTGGAATTACACACGTCCGCCTTACTACATGCAGTTCTACCAGCAGTTGACCACCGATACGCGCAAGCTCTACGCCCAGGATCAGGTGACTTTCGGGCCGCTGGAACTGACCGCCGGCGTCAGCAAGTATCTGGTCAGTCTCAACGGCAACAACCTGATCACCAATGGCAGCCAGTTCGCTTCGCTCAACAGCGACTCGAACGTACTGCCCTCGGTCGGCGCGGTGTATCACCTGGATCAGCGCTCGCAGCTTTACGCCAGCGTCACCAAGAACTTCGCCGCGGTGCCTGATGGCGTGTTGCAGGCTGCCGCGGCCGGCAGCGACATCAGTCATGTGCTGCCGGAAACCTCGATCAACGTCGATGCGGGCTATCGCTACAGCTCCGATCGCATGCAGTTCGGGCTCTCCGCCTATCACGTGCGCTTCGCCAACCAGATCACCTTCGTCACCCCCGCGAGCAACGGCATCACCCAGATCAACTACACCATCGGCACCGCCGGCACCTACGTGAACGTCGGCGGCGTCGAGTCCAAGGGCGTCGAGGCGATCGCCAACTGGAGCGCGACGCCGGAACTCGATCTGTACGCCTCGGCCACGTACAACGATTCGACCTATGTCGGCAACATCAACGGTATCAAGGCCGGCAACAAGGTGGCCGGACAGCCGGGTCGCATGCTGGCGTTGGCGGCCAATTACCACACCCCCGGCGGGTTCCGGGCGGGCATCGCGGCCAAGTACGTGGGCGATCGCTACGGCACCATCGACAACACCGAGAAGCTGCCGGCCTACGCGACGGTGGATGCCTACGCCGGCTACCACGTCGGGTTCGGCGGCAGCGAGCGCATGGTCAAGTCGGTAGATCTGATGCTCAACGTCACCAACCTGCTCGACCGTCGCTATCTGGGCACGGTCGATTCGGCCGGCACCCCGGGGTACTACTTCATTGCCCCGGCGCGCACGGCCATCTTCACCGTGACCGCCAACTTCTGAGGTGTGCGCGCATCGAGGGAAGGTCTGACTTGTTCAGACCTTCCGCAAGCCATGGATGGCTTGCCTCGCAGTCGAGTCCGGACCCCGGATCAGGTCCGGGGCAGGCTCTGCGCCGGACTCGACGCCCTCTGGCGAGTCCAGGCTGGGCTTGTTCACAGGTTTCCCGGGCACAAGCCGTCATGCTCCGGTGCGGCGGCCCGCAACGTGCCGGCGGTCGCTGTCACGCGGCGATCATGGCTGCGCCCCAGGCTGCACCGGACTGATTTCGGAGTTGCACATGGTTGATCGCAGCCGACGTGATTTTCTGCGGCAGTCGGCGCTGACCGCCGCCATGCTGGCCTCGGGACAGTTGTTGCCGCCGGTGATCCGGCGCGCACTTGCGGTGGAGCCGGCGCGCGTGACGGGCACGCTCAGGGATGTCGAGCACATTGTGATCTTCATGCAGGAGAACCGCTCGTTCGATCATTACTTCGGCACGCTGCGCGGCGTGCGCGGTTTTGGTGATCCGCGACCGCTGCAGCTGCCCGGCGGGCGTCCGGTGTGGTACCAGCCGGTTCGTCCCGGCGCGCAGGAATACATGCTGCCGTTTCATCTCGACAGCCGCCACACCAGCGCACAGACCATGCGCGATCTCAACCACGACTGGAAGGGTTCGCAGACGCTGTGGCAGAACTACGACGTCTGGGTGGCACAGAAAACCCCGGCCACGATGGGCTACTTCCGGCGCGATGACCTGCCTTTTCACTACGCGCTGGCCGATGCTTTCACGGTATGCGATGGCTACCACGCATCGCTGTTCGGCCCGACCAGTCCCAACCGCATGTATCTGTACACCGGCAGCAGCGGGCTCGGCGTCGGCGATGACGGCAGGCAGGCCGTCGCCAACATCGACGACGACAACTGGACCGCGGACATGGCGCGCGACCGCGCCGGCTTCCACGGCTACAGCTGGACCACCTACGCGCAACGGCTGCAGCAGGCCGGGATCGACTGGAAGGTCTATCAGGAGTACGACAACTTCGGCGACAACACCATTCAGTACTTCGCCGCGTTTCGCAATCTGGCGCAGGACTCGCCACTGTACCGGCGCGGCCGTGCCTGGGCGGCGGGCTCCACGGCGGCCAATGCCGAAACCTCCCGCGGCGAGCATCTGGTTGCGGAGTTCGCGCGCGACGTGAACAGCGGGCGCCTGCCGCAAGTGTCGTGGATCGTCGCGCCCTACATCATGAGCGAGCATCCGCGTGCTACACCGGCCTACGGCGCTTCGCTGATCGCGCGTCTGCTGGGAGTGCTGGCGGCGCAACCCGAGGTCTGGGCGAAGACGGTGTTCCTGCTGAACTACGACGAGAACGACGGCTTTTTCGATCACGTTCCACCTCCGGTGCCGGCGCTTGCTGCCGAACAGGGCCGCAGCACGGTCGATACGCGCGGCGAGGATTACCAGGGTGTGCCCGTGGGCCTGGGGCCGCGCGTGCCGATGCTGGTGATCTCGCCGTGGAGTCGCGGCGGGCGGGTCAACTCGCAGGTGTTCGATCACACCTCGGTGTTGCGTCTGCTCGAAGCGCGCTTCGGCGTGCACGAGCCCAACATCAGCGCCTGGCGCCGCGCCGTCGCGGGCGATCTGACCTCGTGCCTCGATTTCAACGGCAGCGCGCGCGACTGGCCGAGCTTTCCGGGTACCGCGCCGGAGGTGGACCTGGCCGATGCCAACAAGGGTCTGGCCGAGCCGCAGCCGTCGGCCGTGCAGACGCTGCCGGTACAGGAACAGGGTCGGCGCCCGGCCTGTGCCTTGCCCTACGACTTCGACGTGGAGGCCGAGGTGCATCGCGAGCGCGGGCTGCACCTTGCGTTTCGCAATCGCGGGGTCATCGGCGTTTCGCTCAACGCCTATGCCACAGACGGCGGCATCGATCCGCGCTACTACACGCTCGGCGCGGGGGATCGGCTCGAGGATCTGTGGCCGCTCGGCGCCGCATCGGGGGGTCGCTACGATCTTGCCATCCACGGCCCCAATGGCTACTTGCGCAGTTACGCGGGCAGTGCGGGTGCGGCGGCCGCGGTGCGGCTGGAAGTTGCCGCAAGCTACGACGCCGCTGCACAACGCCTGCTGCTGCACCTGCGCAACATGGGGAACACGCACTGTCGGTGCCGCATGGCCAACCGCTATGCGCCGGCACAAACGCGCGAGTCCAGTGTGGCGCCATTCGCCACCCTGGTCAGCGCCTGGGATCTGGCCGCTCAGGATCACTGGTACGAATTCGCGATCACCTGCCCGGCCGACCCCCACTACCTGCGGCGCCTGGCGGGTCACGTGGAGACGGGGCAGCCCAGCCGCAGCGATCCGGCCATCGCCTGCGCCATTGTCTGAGCGGTGTCACCGCGGTCGCGAATCGCGGACATCCTCGACCAAGAGAGACCGCCCATCTGCCACGGCTGTGCGGCCCGCAACGCCCAGCGCTCGTGATCGCACCGGCGCCCGCAGATATCGATGTGCCGGAGCGATCAGGCTCATGGAAGGGAATCGGCCCGTTTTCGATGCCGCGGCGCGCACTGCGTGCCGGTCAGGATCGCATCGAGGCCCGGCTTCGGGAACTCGCCGTGCCCGTGGGCAGCCTCGAAACGGAGACTGCGCACTCGCACGGCATCGTGGCTGAGCAATCCGTTCGCCTGGGCCGGCTGAACAGCCGCATCGAGCGCATCGAGAATCGGCTCGAGATTCTGCCGGCCTGAGCCGTCCGTCCGGACGAGCCATCCTGCGCCCGGCTGGATCTGCCACCAGGAAGACGAGTGTTGGCAACTGGCTCCGTCACGAGGCCCGCAGCGCCCAGCGCTCGTGATCGCGCCAGCGCCCGCCGATCTTGAGATAGCGCGGCGAATAGCCTTCCCTCTGAAACCCGCACGAACGCACCAGCGCGATGGAGGCGACGTTGCCCGGCTGGATATTGGCTTCCAGCCGATGCAGCTTGAGTGCGGTGAAGGCGTGGCGCGCCACGGCCTTGAGTCCCTCGCGCATCAGCCCCTGCCGTTCGCAGCCCGCGAAGACGTAGTAACCCAGATACCCGCTGCAGAACACGCCCATCACGACGTGGGTGAGGTTGACCACGCCGACGATCTGCTGCGTCGTCCGCAGGCAGACGAGGAATGCCTGGTGGCCCGGTTGTTCCATGCGCCGCAGATAGGCCACGTATTGCGTGGGCGTGGTCGGTGCTCGCACCCACGTGCCGTGCAGGGCGCGGCTGGTGCGGGCGAGTCGCAGGAACTCGGCCTGGTCCAAGGCGGTGGGTGGGCGGAGATCGATGCGCGCGGGCATGGCGTGACCGACGTCAGGGTTGAGCAGCATGCCGCTTGCGGCGCGTTTGCGGGGCGGAGGGACCGGGCTGCGTGCCCCGCGTGATGCGAACGCAGCGGCCCAGCTCGAGCACGGCCTGTTCTTCGGACATCGCCGACGCCTCCGCGGAGACCGCGTCCGGAACCCACGCCGGAAAGGCAATCTCCCGGGTGACGTGGTTCCCGGAGGCGGTGTGGACCTCGTGAATCCGGGCGAGCCACGGGATCGGGAAGCAGTGTGCCGCACGGACGAGCGCTGGCCAGAGACGTCGATGGACGTAGGTGATCCGGCCATCGACGAGGCGGCATACGAGGATGTCGCGGGAGTCTCGCAGCGCACGGGTGAGTTCGAATATCGCGCGGCGCCGCGGATGTGCCCACCAGCTCCCGCGAATCGGCGCACCCACGATCGCTGCCGCCAGTGCAGGCGCCGCTCCCGTCGCTGCCTCCAGGACGATGCCGTGCTTGCGCACGAATGCGGCCGCCTGGCGCGGAGTCACGAGGTGTTCCTGCTCGCAACCCCGCCAGGACAGTCCCCGGATTCCTGGTACGGATCGGTCACTGGCACCCTCGCAGCTGCGACCGCAGGTGGGACTCCTCGGCCTCCAGCGCCGGCTTGGCGTCCTGGAAGGCATTGCGCAGCTTGTGCTCGACCGCGTCGTATTGCTGCTGCACACGCCGGCAGATCTCGGCGCGCGGCAGCGGTTCGCAACGGTCCTGCACTTGCGTGTAGTAGCCGGCGATGCGGCTGGCGACGTGCGGCTTCGGTCCGACGCCGGGCGCGGAGATGCCGGCGCCACCGGGACCGTAGGTGCGTGCCAGCGGCATCGAGATTGCGCCGAGCACACCGATGGGC
>JAJYMF010000326.1 GCA_021787175.1 Pseudomonadota bacterium
ATGGATGATCCGGCCAAGCGCGAGGCGCCCAAGGTGTCGTTCAGCTGACGCCCGCGGGAGCAAGCCGTGGATTTCTTCGCGCATCAGGAAAACGCGCGCCGGCACACCCGGCGCATGGTGGTGCTGTTCGTGCTGGCGGTGACCGCGATCGTGATCGCGATCGACGCCGCGGTGGTGGTCGGTTTCGGCCTCGTCCAGCAGCGCACCGACGGCAGCACGGCGCTGCCGGTCGGTACTCTGGTGGGCGTGAGTCTTGCCGTGATCGCGGTGATCGCGCTGGCTTCGCTGTTCCGCATGGCCAGCCTGCGCGACGGCGGCGGCGCGGTCGCGCGCGGACTGGGCGCGACGCTGGTGCCGCCCGACACCGCCGACCCGGCGCTGCGCCGCCTGCGCAACGTGATCGAGGAGATCGCCATCGCCTCCGGCGTGCCGGTGCCGGAGATCTACGTCCTCGAACATGAGCCGGGCATCAATGCCTTCGCCGCCGGCTTCAGTCCTGCCGACGCCGCGGTGTGCGTGACCCAGGGCTGCCTCGAGCGCCTCAACCGCGACGAGTTGCAGGGCGTGATCGCGCACGAGTTCAGCCACGTCCTCAACGGCGACATGCGCATCAACATCCGACTGATGGGACTGGTGTTCGGCATCCTGGTCCTGAGCGTGATCGGCCGGCAGATCCTCAACGCCGGCTACTGGGGCGGCATCGGCATCGGCTCCTCGCGCGGACGCCGCGACAACAACGGCGGCGCGCTGGTGTTCGTCGGCATTGCCCTGCTGGTGGTCGGCGGCATCGGCGTGTTCTTCGGGCGCCTGATCAAGGCCAGCGTGTCGCGTTCGCGCGAGGTGCTGGCCGATGCCTCGGCAGTGCAGTACACGCGGCAGACCAGCGGCATCGCCGGCGCACTGAAGAAGATCGGCGCGCTGGAGGCCGGCTCGGCGTTGACCGAGACGCACGGCGAGGAGGTCTCGCACATGCTGTTCGGCGAGGCCGGCGGCTACTCGGCGCTGTTCGCCACGCACCCGCCGCTGCTGGATCGCATCCGCACGCTGGAGCCGGGCTTCGATCCGCGCGAGCTCGAACGCCTGGCGCGCGACTGGTCCGACGTTCGTCGCGCCGCCGATCCGGCCGATCCGCGCGCGACCCTGACCGGCATGCTGCCGGCCGCGATCGCCGTCGCCGCGAACGCGGCCGGCGGCAGCGCCGCGGTGCTGCCCGCCGCCGCCCGGCGCAGCGCGGTCGCGCCCGCCGGCGTCGCGGCGCAGGTCGCGCAACCCGGCCCCCAGGACTACGCGCACGCCGCCGCCGCGACCCGCGCCCTGCATCCGCTGCAGCGCCTGCCGCTGGCGGCGCTGGCGTTTCCGGCGCTGCGACGGCGCCCGCGCGCGCAGCTGGCGACGCTGGTGCAGACCCTGGATGCGCTGGCCGGCATCGACGGCAAGGTCGAACTGGAGGAGTACTGCCTGGCCACGCTGGTACGCGTGCAAGTGCTGGACGCCCTCGATCCCGCGCGCGGCTTCGTGGCCGGTGCGGCCAAGCTCGACGCCTGCCGCGACGACTTCGCGCTGGTCGCCGCGCTGGTCGCCGAGTTCGGGCACGACGACGAAGCCGGCGCGCGCCGCGCCTTCCAGCTCGCGCTGCAGGAGGCGCTGCCCGGCGTGGCTCTGGACTACGCGCCGCCGGTCGACTGGCGGCCGCGGCTGGATACGGCGCTGGGCCGGCTCGATCGCCTGAGTCCGGCCGGCAAGGAGCTGGTGGTGCGCGGACTGACCCGCGCCATCCGCGAGGACGGCCAGGTGCGCGTCGCCGAAGCCGAGCTGCTGCGCGTGGTCTGCGCTGCGCTGCACTGTCCGCTGCCGCTGCGCCTCGACGGCAGCGACTGAGAGCTGCCGCGTCTCTCGTTGAGCCCGTCCCGTTCAACCGGTGTGCGTGACGATTTTCCCGGTTCCGGGCCTGCGATTCACCTGGCCGCGGCGCGGCCGAGGATCAGGTCCGCCGCCTGCTCGGCGATCATGATGGTCGGCGCATTGGTGTTGCCGCCCGGCAGGTCGGGCATCACCGAGGCGTCGATCACGCGCAGACCGTCGATGCCGCGCGCGCGCAGCTCGCTGTCCACCACCGCCCGGTCGTCGGCGCCCATGCGACAGGTGCCGACGGGGTGGTAGATGGTCTCCGCCTTGCGCCGCACGAAGGCCGCGATCGCGGCTTGGTCCTGCACGTCGTCGCCGGGAAAGATCTCGGTGCCGCGGAACGCATCGAAGGGCGTCTGCGCGAAGATCCGCCGCGACAGGCGCACGCCCTCGATCAGCATCTTCAGGTCATGGCCTTCGGCGTCGCCGAGGTAGTTGGCGAAGATGCGCACTTTGGCGGCGGGGTCGCGCGAAGCCAGCCGCAGGCGGCCACGGCTCTGCGGGTGCAGTCCACAGGCGTGCAGGGTATAGCCGTAACCGGGCAGGCGATGACGGCCGTGGTCGTCGAGCTGGGCCGGCACGAAATGGAACTGCATGTCGCAGTCCGGACCGCTGGCGTGGCGGGTGCGCACGAAGCCGCCGGCCTCGGCGATGTTGGACGTGCCGATGCCCTGACGCCTGAACAGGAACTCGAGCGCCACGGCGAGATCGTTGGTGCGGTCATAGGTGATCTTCTGCGGCGTGGTCACCAGGGTGCAGATGTCGAGATGGTCTTGCAGGTTGCCGCCGACGTCGGGCGCGTCGACCTGGACGGCTATGTCGTGCTCGCGCAGGTGCCCGGCCGGGCCGATGCCGGACAACATCAGCAGCTGCGGCGAGTTCAGCGCGCCGCCGGCCAGCAGCACCTCGCCGGTCTCGATGCGGCGACCGCCGCGCAGGATCACGCCGACGGCGCGACCGCCTTCGATCAGCACGCGCTCGACCGGCGCGCCGGTCAGCACGGTGAGGTTCTCGCGCTCGCGCGCGGGCCTGAGATAGCCGACCGCGGTCGAGCAGCGCGCGCCGTCGCGCTGGGTGGCCTGGTAATAGCCGAAACCTTCCTGCTGCGGGCCGTTGAAGTCGTCGTTGCGCGCGTATCCGGCTGCGCTGGCGGCATCGACGAACACGCCGCTCAGTGGATTGGTATAACGAAGGTCGGCCACGCCCAGCGGCCCACCGGTGCCGTGCAGCGCATCGGCGCCGCGGGTGTTGTCCTCGGCGCGGCGGAAATAGGGCAGGACGCGGGGCCAGCTCCAGCGCGCATCGCCGGCCAGTCGCGCCCAGCGGTCATAGTCGGAGGGCACGCCGCGGATGTAGCACATGGCATTGATCGAGCTGGAGCCGCCCAGCACCTTGCCGCGCGGCCACCACAGGCGGCGGCCATCCAGATGCGGTTCGGGCTCGGTCGTGTAGTCCCAGTTGACGCCCTTGCGGCCGACCAGCCTGGCCAGTCCGGCGGGCATGTGGATGAAGGGATGCCAGTCGCGGCCGCCGGCCTCGAGCAGCAGCACCCGCCGATGCGAATCGGCGGACAGCCGGTTGGCCAGCACGCAGCCGGCCGAGCCGGCACCGACGATGATGTGGTCGAAGTCCATGCGGTCCCCTCGTGGCTGGCTCCGCACGGTGCGATATGTGCGGATGGCTTGCAAGCCTGCGCGGCGTTGCGTCGCGCTGGCGTCGAGGGTGCGCGCTTGACGCCGCCTGCGGCGCAGCGACCCGCACGCGCGACTGCATGCTAGGCTGATTTCGACTTCCGACTGCGATGCTCGCGTGACCGCATCGACCGCCGACCGCCGCAGCGAGATCACGGCCTCGATCCAGGCCTTCCTGGCGTTCTTCTGCCTGCTGGCAGCGTATTTCGTGCTGCGTCCGGTGCGCGATCAGCTGGGTGGCGCCGTCGGTGCGGTGGCGCTGCCGTGGTTCTATGCCGCCACCTTCGTGGTCACGCTGGCCCTGACGCCGGTGTTCGGCGGCCTCGCCGCGTGGTTGCCGCGCCGGCGCCTGCTGGCCTGGACCTACGGTTTCTTCGTCGTCTGTCTGCTGGCGTTCGCGCCGGCCTTCGCCGCGCAAGCACGCATCGGCGCGTTCACGCTGGGCGTGGTGTTCTTCGTCTGGGTCAGCGTGTTCAATCTGTTCGTGGTGTCGCTGTTCTGGAGTTTCATGGCCGATGTGTTCGTCAGCGCCAGCGCGCGCCGGCTGTTTCCGCGCATCGCGCTGGGCGGCACCGCCGGCGCGCTGGCCGGGCCGCTGCTGACCTCGCTGCTGGTCGGCGTGATCGGCGTGGCGCTGCTGCTGGTGGTGTCCGCGGGGTTGCTGCTGCTGGCGCTGGCGCTGATGTTGCGCATCGGTCGCGGCACCGGGACGCGGCCGGCCGACGAGCTGGCGCTGGGCGGCAGTCTGTGGGCCGGTTTGCGGCAGGTGTTCAGCGAGCCCTTCCTGCGCAGGATGGCATGGCTGATGCTGCTGGGTGACGGTGTCGGCACCGTGGCCTATGCGCTGGTGGCCGATTACGCCAAGACGCATCTGGCCGGCGTGGCGGCACGCACGGCGTTCTATGCGCACATGGACCTCGCCACCAACCTGCTGGTGGTGCTGCTGCAGACAGGCGTGAGCTCCTGGCTGCTGGCACGGCGTCAGGGGCCGACCCTGGGCCTGGTGCTGCCGGCGCTGGTCAACGTGGCCGTGCTGGCCGCGATCACCGCGCTGGGCGCGGTGGCCCTGCCGCTGCCGTGGCTGGACGTTTCGGCCGGGCTGCGTCTGGTCTGGGTCGGTGTGCCGCTGCTGGCGCTGCTGCAGATCCTCACGCGCGGGTTCACCTACGGCATGCTGGGACCGGCGATCAACGCGCTGTACACGCGGGTGGCGCGCGAGGCGCGCTACAAGGGCAAGAATTTCATCGAGACCGCGGTCTGGCGCTTCGGCGATGTGGCGGTGACGACCACGCTCAATGCGCTGCGGGGACTGGGCGTGGGGATTGCCGGGCTGGCGCTGCTGAGCACGCTGGGCGCGGCGGCGGCGGCGCGCATCGGCTACCGCGCCGCGCACTCGGGCGATCTGGCACCGGAAGCGCCGACCGTGTCCGCGGAGCGCGCTCAGCCGACGATATAGCGCTGCAGGTGCTCGATCTGCTGCGCCTGTTCGTCGATGGTGGCCTTGACCAGATCGCCGATCGAGATCACGCCGATCACCTTGCCGCGCTCCAGTACCGGCAGATGACGCACGCGGCTGTCGGTGCACAGACGCATGCAGGCCTCGACGCTGTCGCCCGGCCCTACGGTCAGCACCGGTGAGGACATGATCTCCGCCACCGGCGTGTCCGCCGACGAGCGCGCGTGCAGGATCACCTTGCGCGCGTAGTCGCGTTCGGAAACGATGCCCAGCAGGGTATCGCCGCGCATCACCAGCAGCGCGCCGACCTGGTGTTCGGCCATGCGCTTGATCGCCGCCAGCACCGGCTCGTCCGGGGCAATGGCGTGAACCTGCGCGCCCTTGGTTTCCAGCAGATGCTTGACCAGTAGCATGCGAGCCTCCGCGGCCGACAGCTGATGGCCGGCCATGGGGCAGTCTAGCGCTGTGGCCCGACGCGGGCATGTGCGCCGCAGCATGCACTTGCCTTGCGCTGAAATAGTTCTATGATTCCGGAACCATGAATACGTCTGCCGCACTCGAATCGCTCAAGGCGCTGGCCCAGGAACACCGCCTGGCGCTGTATCGCCTGCTGGTGCAGGCGGGCAGCGCGGGCATGCCCGTGGGAGCGCTGGGCGCGCGCCTCGGCCTGCCCGGCGCCACCCTCAGCAATCATCTCAATGTGCTGCGCGCGGCCGGCCTGGTGCGCGACGTCCGCGAGGGCCGGGTGATCCGCTGCCGCGCCGACTACGCGCGCATGGACGCGCTGCTCGCCTACCTCACCGAAAACTGCTGCGCGGGCGACGCAAGCGCTTGCGCGCCGGCCGTCGTCTGTGCGCCGACTCCGCGCAGGAAGTCCCGATGAAAATCCGCAACGTGCTGTTCCTCTGCACCGGCAACTCCGCGCGCAGCCTCATCGCCGAGGCGCTGCTGAACACCCTCGGTGCCGGGCGCTTCCGTGCCTACAGCGCCGGCAGCCATCCCAGCGGGCAGGTGCAGCCGCTGGCGGCGGACGTCGCCGCCGATCTCGGCTACGACACCGCGCGCCTGCGCAGCAAGTCGTGGGACGAATTCGCCGCGTCCGGCGCGCCGGCGATGGATTTCATCATCACCGTCTGCGACAGCGCCGCCGGCGAGGCGTGTCCGTTCTGGCCGGGCCATCCGGTCACGGCGCGCTGGGGCGTACCCGATCCGGTCGCCGTGCAGGGCGATGAGGTCGCGCGCCGCTCCGCGTTTCGCCACGCCGCGGCGACGCTGCGGCGGCGCATCGAGCTGCTGATCGCGCTGCCGGAGGCCAGGCTCGACGGATTGGCCGCGCACGCATCGCTGCAGGCGATCGCCGAGGCGACGCGATGAACGCGACGCTCGCCACGAGGCCCGCGCTCGGCGGATTCGAGCGCTACCTGACGCTGTGGGTGGCGCTGTGCATCGCGGCGGGGGTGACGCTGGGTCGACTGCTGCCCGCCGTGTTTCATGCCCTCGGCGGTGCCACCGTCGCCGCGATCAACCTGCCGGTCGGCGCGCTGATCTGGGCGATGATCGTGCCGATGCTGATGCGGGTGGATTTCGCCACGCTCGGCACGGTGCGTCGGCACTGGCGCGGCTTCGGCGTGACGCTGTTCATCAACTGGGCGGTGAAACCCTTCTCGATGGCGCTGCTGGGCTGGATCTTCATCCGTCATCTGTTCGCGTCCTGGCTGCCGGCCGGCCAGCTCGACAGTTACGTCGCCGGGCTGATCCTGCTGGCGGCGGCGCCGTGCACGGCGATGGTGTTCGTGTGGAGCGAGCTCGCCCGCGGCGAGGCCAACTTCACCCTGACCCAGGTGGCGCTGAACGACACGCTGATGGTGTTCGCCTTCGCGCCGCTGGTCGCGCTGCTGCTGGGCGTGGCGGCGATCCGGGTGCCGTGGGCGACGCTGCTGCTTTCGGTGCTGCTCTACATCGTGGTGCCCTTGTTGCTTGCCCAGATCCTGCGCGCAGGGCTGCTGCGGCGCGGCGCATCGGCTCTCGATGCCGCGCTCTTGCGCAGCAAGCCGCTGTCGCTGTTCGCGCTGCTGGCGACGCTGGTGCTGCTGTTCGGCTTCCAGGGCGAGGTGATCGTCGGGCAACCGCTGGTGATCCTGCTGCTGGCGGTGCCGATCACGATCCAGGTGATTTTCAACAGCGCCCTG
>JAJYMF010000281.1 GCA_021787175.1 Pseudomonadota bacterium
CCGATCTTCCCAGCAGCGCGCGTGCGACCAGGTTGAGCAGCAGGATGAAGGCCACCGCGATGAACGCCCCGGCCCAGGCCATGGACTGCCAGTTGGAATAGGGGCTCATCGCGAACTGGAAGATCACGACCGGCAGGTTGGCGATGGGATGGCCGAGGTTGACGCTCCAGTACTGATTGTTGAGCGCAGTGAACAGCAACGGCGCGGTTTCGCCGCTGATGCGGGCGATGCCGAGCAGCACGCCGGTGAGGATGCCCGAGGAGGCCGCCTTCCAGGTGATGCGCGTGATCAGCTTCCAGTAGGGCGTGCCCAGCGCGACCGCCGCCTCGCGCAGCGAGCCCGGCACCAGGCGCAGCATCTCGTCGGTGGTGCGCACCACCACGGGGATCAGGATCAGGGCCAGCGCGACGCCGCCGGAGTAGGCCGAAAAGCGGCCGGTCGGGTCGACGATGATCGCGTAGGCGAACAGGCCGATCACGATCGAGGGCGCGCTCAGCAGGATGTCGTTGAGGAAGCGCACGGCAGCACCCAGCCTGCGGCGGGCGGCGAACTCGGCCAGCCAGGTGCCGGCCAGCACGCCCACCGGCGCGCCGATCACCACGGCCATCCCCAGCAGGATCAGGCTGCCGACGAACGCGTTGCGCAGGCCGCCGCCGCTGGCGCCGGGCGCCGGAGTGTCCTGGGTGAAAAGGGCCAGATTCACCGCGCCGGCGCCGAAGCGCATCGTGGTCCACAGGATCCAGACCAGCCAGAACACGCCGAAAAAGGTGGCCAGCACCGCCATCGTCAGATTGAAGACGTTGACCAGGCGGCGGCGGTTGTAGCGCGAGATCATGCCTGGCGGCCCTCCTGGCGATCGAGGCGCAGCAGCAGCAGTTTGGCCATGACCAGCACCAGGAAGGTGATCACGAACAGAATCAGCCCCAGTGCCAGCAGCGCCGACTTGTACAGGGGGGTGGTGGCTTCGGTGAACTCGTTGGCGATCACCGAAGCGATCGAACTGCCCGGCATCAGCAGGCTGGCGCTGAGATTGTTGGCATTGCCGATGATGAAGGTGACCGCCATGGTCTCGCCCAGCGCACGCCCGAGGCCGAGGAAGATGCCCCCGGTCACCGCCGTGCGGGTGTAGGGCAGGATCACGTAGCGCGCCACTTCCCAGGTTGTCGCGCCCATCGCGTAGGCCGACTCCTTGAGCGGCTGCGGCGTGACCAGAAACACGTCGCGCATGATGGCAGCGATGAAGGGGATGATCATCACGCCCAGCACGATGCCTGCGGCGAGCATGCCGATCCCCATCGGCGGTCCCTGGAACAGCGCGCCGATCCACGGGAGCGCACCCAGGTGATCGTTGATCCAGGGTTCGAAGTTGCCGAACCAGGGCGCGAACACCAGCAGGCCCCACATGCCGTAGATGATGCTGGGAATGGCGGCCAGCAGTTCGACCGCGGCCGAAACCGGTTCGCGCAGCCAGCGCGGCGCCATTTCGGAGATGAACAGGGCGATGCCGAAGCTGACCGGGACGGCGAGCAGCAGCGCGATCGTCGAACTGATCAGCGTGCCGACGATGAAGACCAGGGCGCCGTAGTTGTCGTTGACCGGATCCCAGGCGGTGGATATCAGGAAATGCCACCCGAACCGGTGCAGCGCCGGCCAGGATTCGCGGCTCAGTGCGATCAGGATGCCCAGCAGCGACAATGCCACCAGCAGGGCGACGGCCCCGGTGAACTTGCGAAACAGCAGATCGAGCGAAATGCGCCGTGCGGGCGCGGGGAGGGTGCGCTGCTCGGCGGGTTTCACGGGAGTCGGTCTCGCGGGGGGGCTTGCTCGCGGGGGGACTTGGGGGCCGGTCATGTCAGATCGTCTCAGAGTGCCGAGCGGGCCGTCCAACCCGTGCATGCAGTCGCCTCGCAAAAAGCGAGTCCGGACAGCCGCCCGGACTCGCTGTGGTGCTTGACGGTCGCTCCGCGGCTGCGGCGCGAATGTCGGGGTGCGACGCCCGGATCGGGCGCACCCGGGTGATCAGATCCCCAGATTGGTCTTCCAGTAGGCCTTGATCGCGTCCACCGTGGTCGGCGGCAGCGGGCCGAAGGCGATGGATTCTGCCATGGACTGGCCCTTGTCGAAGCCCCAGAGGAAGAACGTCGTGACCGCCTCGTTGGTCGCCTTGGGCGCCTTCTTGCTCAGGATCTGCCAGGTGCAGCCCGAGATCGGCCACGTTTCCGGGCCGGGCTGGTCGGTCAGGATCACGTAGAAATCCTTGGCCTTGGTGAAGTCGACGTGCGCCGCGGCGTCCTGGAAACCCTTGAGACTGGGGCTGACGAGCTTGCCGTCGCGGTTGTACATGCGGGCATAGTCGAGCTTGCTCTCGAGGATGTAGGCGTACTCGACGTAGCCGATCGAGCCGCGGATGCGCTGCACGTAGGAGGCCACGCCTGCGTTGCCCTTGCCGCCCACGCCCACCGGCCAGGCCAGCGAGGTGTTGGCGCCGATCTTTTCCTTCCACTCCGGGCTGACCTTGGACAGATAGTTGGCGAAGGTGAAGGTGGTTCCCGAGCCGTCCGAACGATGGACCGTCGTGATGGCCATGTTCGGCAGCTTCAGGCCGGGATTGAGCTTGGCGATCGCCGGGTCATTCCATTGCTTGATCTTGCCGAGATAGATATCGGCCACGACCGGACCGCTGAGGATCAGCTCGCCGGCCTTGATGCCGGGCAGGTTGTAGACCATGTCCTCGCCCGCGATGGCGGTCGGAAACTGGATCAGGTCGGATTGGGCGAGTTCCTCGGGGGTCAACGGCATGTCGCTGGCGCCGAACGCCACGGTGCCGGCCTTGATCTGGGCGATGCCGCCGCCGGAACCGATGCCCTGGTAGTTGACCTGGATGCCGGTTTCCTTGGCGTAAGCCTCGGACCATTTGGCCACCAGCGGATACACCCAGGTGCTGCCCGCGCCGGTGATCTGGGCGGCATGGGCAGCGCCCAGGCTGAACATCGAAGCCACGGCCAGAATGGCCAGGCGGGATTTGATGGAGGTGAGCATGGAAACTCCTCGAAGGGCAGAGTCGGGCGAGTGCCGCCCGCCCGCCTTTGTAGGTCAGAGCTGTTGCACGTTTATGACAGCGCGGCCGCGCTGTCGTCGTGGCGCGGTGGATCCGCATCCGCCGCAGTCCGCGCCGCGCCCTCTTCCAGCGCGTGCCAGCGATTGACCACGGCGCAAAACAGCGCCGCCGTGCGCTCGGCGTCGTACACGGCCGAATGCGCCTCGCTGGCGTCCCAGTCGAAGCCCGCGGCCTGCACCGCGCGCGCCAGCACGGTCTGGCCGTAGGCGAGACCGCCCAGGGTCACCGTGTCGAAGCAGCTGAAGGGATGGAACGGGTTGCGCTTGTGGCCGCTGCGGCGCACGGCGGCATTGAGAAAACCGAGATCGAACGCCGCGTTGTGGCCGACCAGGATCGCGCGCTGGCAGCCGCTGGCGTGCAACGCCTGGCGCACCGGGGCGAAGACGTGATCGAGCGCGGCGCGCTCGGCGATGGCTCCGCGCAGCGGATGACCGGGGTCGATGCCGGTGATCTCCAGCGCCTTGGGGTCCAGCACCGCGCCCGGGAACGGCTCCACGTGGGTCGAGACGGCCGGCTCGGGATGCAGGTCGCCCGCGGCGTCCATGCGGATCACCACGGCGGCGATCTCGAGCAGGGCATGGCGTTCGCAGTCGAAGCCGCCGGTCTCGACATCCACCACCACGGGAAGGTAGCCGCGAAACCGCCGCGCGATGGGGGCAACCGGAGCATCAGTCATGCGCGGAAGCATAGCAGCGGCCGTCCGGCAGCTTGCCCCGCCGCCCGCGGCGCGCACGGGCGCGACTGTCATCGGACTGTCATCCGGTGCACACACGAGTGTCAATTTCGGCCGACATGATGCGCAGGCCTAACAGCAGCTTAACCTTCCGCTCAAAAAATCAGCTCGAACTCAAATTCGGTTAAGCGCCGCATTTCATTTCCAACCCCGGCCGGAGCCTTTCCATGCGCAACAAACTTCTCACCGCCGCCATCGCTGTCGTGCTGGGCACGATCAGCCTCAGTGCGCAGGCGGACTCTCTCAGCGACATCTTCACCCAGGGCCACGTCGACGGCGAGCTGCGCACCTATTACTTCAGCCGTCTGTTCGGCGCTCCCAACACCACCGACGCCAACGCCCTCGCGGTCGGCGCGCTGATCAACTTCCGCAGCGGCACCTTCGCCAACGGCTTCAGCCTGGGCGGCAGCTTTCTCACCGCCAACTCGCTGGGCACGCAGTCGGGCAACCCGGCCGCGATCGACACCACCCTGATGGGGCCGACCAACTCGATCAGCTCGCTGGGCCAGGCCTACCTGCAATACCAGAATGACTGGATGCAGGTGCGCGCCGGCTACCAGTACCTCAACACGCCGTGGATGGGCAGCAGCGATTCGCGCGTGCTGCCGGCTTCGTACAACGCCGTCTCGGCGGTGTTCAAGCCGATGAAGGGCTGGGACATCTTTGCCCTGCGCAGCTTCGAGTGGAAGGGCCGCACCGCCAGCGGCTACTACAACGACAACCTCTACTACCCGCCGACCTACCGCGGTGATTCGTCCTACGGCGGCATCGGCGGCCTGCCGGCCACGGCCACGCAGGCCAACGGTGCTTACGCGCTGGGCACCGCCTACGCCACCGGCGGCTTCAAGGCGCAGGCCTGGTACTACGACTTCCGCCAGTTCGCGCGCATGGGCTACGTCGACGGCAGCTACACCTTCAAGACCGGCACCGGCTTCGATCCCTTCATTGCCGCGCAGTACGTCACCGAGAGCGGCGGTTCGCACAACAAGCTGGTCAGCAACAACGTCGCCCTGTTCGGTGTCACCGGCACCCGCGTCAAGAACAACACCTGGGGCACCGACGTCGGCGTCAACATTCCCAACGGCAAGTTCGAGGTCGGCTACAACAAGATCGCGCAGGAAGCCGGCGCGGTCGGCAACGGCGCGCTGATCTCGCCCTACACCGCGGCGTATGCCACCGACCCGCTGTACACGACCTCGATGATCCGCGGCCTGGTCGAGCAGGGCCCCGGCCACGCCTGGAAGGCCAAGCTGACCTACAGCTTCCTCGACAACCACCTGGTGCTGATGACCTCCTACGCCAAATACACCACGGTGCAGCGCGGCAACAGCCACAACCTGTATGTCGATCTGACCTACAACTTCAGCGGCTATCTGAAGGGCCTGTCGGTACGCGATCGCTGGGAGCGCGCGATCGGCGGCGTCGGTCTCAATCCGGGCAACGGTTCGTTCACCTACAACCGCGTGATGATCGCCTACAAGTTCTGAGGCGCATCCGCGCAACGCTCATCGCAAGGGAGCCTCGCTCCACGGACGGCGGAACGGCGGGCGCAAGCCCGCCGTTTGTCTTCATCCCGCCGACACGGTCTTGGTCTTGAAGCTGCACAGGTCGCGGATCACGCACTGTGGGCAGGCCGGCTTGCGCGCCTTGCAGACATGGCGGCCGTGCAGGATCAGCCAGTGATGCGCGTTCTGGTGAAACTCCGGCGGCACGACCTTCATCAGCCGCGCCTCGACCGCGGCCACGTTCTTGCCGGGGGCGAGTCCGGTGCGATTGGCGACGCGGAAGATGTGCGTATCCACCGCGATGGTCGGCTCGCCGAAGGCGGTGTTGAGCACCACGTTGGCGGTCTTGCGACCGACGCCGGGCAGCGCTTCCAGCGCGGTGCGTTCGCGCGGCACCTCGCCGCCGTGCCGCTCCAGCAGCAGCCGGCAGGTGGCCAGGATGTTCTTCGCCTTGGTGTTGTACAGACCGATGCTGCTGATGTGGCGCTTCAACCCGTCTTCGCCCAGTGCCAGCAGCGCGGCGGGCGTGGCGGCGACGGCGAACAGCCGGCGCGTGGCCTTGTTGACGCCGACATCGGTCGCCTGCGCCGACAGGATCACGGCGATCAGCAGCTCGAACGGCGTGCGGTACTCCAGTTCGGTGCGCGGCTGCGGATCGATCTCGCGCAGGCGCGCAAACAGTTCCCGGATGTGTTCGCGCTTCATGGCGCGGATTATGCCGCTGGGCTCGTCCGGCTGGTCGCGGGCGGATGCCTGCCCGCGAGCGTCTGTGTCCCGTGTCAGAAGCCGCCCCAGGCCTGCGCCGGGCCCAGCGCCAGCGCCGCGCCGCCCAGCAACAGGCCGATCGCGATCGCCGCCAGCACGTCGCTCGGATAGTGCAGGCCCAGCACCACCCGCGAGGCCGCGACCAGCAGCGTGAACGTCAGCAGCAGCGGCGCCAGCACGGGAAACCAGGCCAGCGCCACCACGCTGAAGCTGACCGCGTGCAGGGTATGGCCGGAGGGAAAGCTGAACTCGTCCAGCGGCGGCACGCGGGCGACCACGCCGGCGCAACCGCGGTAGGGGCGTGGCCGCTGCGTCCAGCGCTTGAGCGTGCGGTACAGGATCAGCGCCGCCAGGCCGGTCAGCGCCATCTGCAGGGCGACGGTGACGCCGCGGGCGCCGCCGCCGAGCGCGAGCACGGTCATCAGCGCATACCAGAACAGGCCGTCGCCGAGCCGGCTGATGGCGGCGAAAAAAAGTCCGACCGCGCGCCGCGCGCCCCAGCGATTGGCGGCGAGGCAGAGGCGCCCGTCGAGGGCGATGCGCTCAGGCACCGGCTGTGGCGACAGGGCCATGCAGGGCTTCCTCCGCGAGCGTTCGCAGCAGCGTCTCGAACTCGGCGATGACCGCCTCCGGCGCCAGCGCGGCGACGCTGACGCGCGCGTTGTGGCCGAGCCGCTCACGGCGCGGCACGTCCAGCGCCAGATCGAGGGCGGCGGCGACAAAGCCGTCGCGGTCGCTGGCGTCGATGCGGCGGCCGTTGACGTCGTCGACGATGTGCTCGCGTGCGGCGCCGTGGTCGAACGCGACCACCGCCACGCCGCTCGCCATGGCCTCCAGCGTCACGTTGCCGAACGTTTCGCTGAGGCTGGGAAACAGAAACAGGTCGGCGCTGGCGTAGTGGCGCGCCAACGCTTCGCCGCGCTGGACGCCGGCGAAGACGAAGTCGGGGTGGGCCGCGGCCAACTCGGCGCGCAGCGGGCCATCACCCACCCAGACGTAGCGCGCCCTCGGCACGCGCGACTGCAGGGCGCGAAAGGCGGCGATCGCCAGATCGAGGTTTTTCTCGGCGGCAATGCGGCCCACGTACAGCACCACCGGCGCGTCGGCATG
>JAJYMF010000255.1 GCA_021787175.1 Pseudomonadota bacterium
ATAGTCGGTGACCGAGGTGAAGAAGCCGCTGGGCCCGTTGAACACATAGCCCATGTCCGGCATCCGGAACGCCGTGGAGTAGCTGGCACGCAGCAGTAATGTCTTGATCGGCCGGAACTCGAGTCCCAGCTTGTAGGTCGGCTTGCTGGCCGTGCCGCCGCCGTCGTTGTGAAAACGGTCGTAGCGGGCCGAGACGTCGGCTGTCAGCATGCTGAAAATCGGGACGTTGAACTCCAGCGCGCCTGCGTAATTGTTGCGCAGACCGCCGCCCGACGATCCGGTGATGCCCCAGAAGCCGCCCGACGCCAGCAGCGGATTGACCGGCAGTGCCCAGCTCTGGTCACCCACCTGCAGCAGGCCGGCCACACCGACATCGCCCGCAGGCAGGGAAAACAGGCTGGTGTTGGTGACCTTGAGGTTGACGTTCTGGGTGTACGCCTCGCTGCTGCTGTGGATGATGCCGAGGAAGCTCTGGTACTGCGCCGGCGTGAAGCCCTGATAGAACTTGGCGTAGTTGGGCGCATAGATCGGATACCCGTAATAGGTACCCAGCTTCGGTCCCATGAACTGGTTCTGGAAGAACTGGTTGACCGCGTTGGTCAGCGGGCGCGGCTGGTTGGACGTCAGGTTCTGCTGCGACCGGGCATAGTAGGCGTCGTAATTCCAGTCCGTCTGGCCGAGAGTGCCCTTGATACCGCCGTAAGCGTTGTAAGAACGTCCGAGAAAATGCGTGGCGCCGGCCGCGAGGCTGCCCGTTTCCTCCGGCGAGAAGGTTTCATACAGATACTGGAATGTTCCGGTATTCGCATTGACAAAATAACCGAAGTTGTTCGGTGACCAGAAGTTGTAGAACGGGCCGGCGTACGAATCCTTGCTGTCGATGTTGTAAAGCACGGTGGCGTAGAGCTCGGCATTGTCATTCAGCCGGAACTGCGATGACACATAGGCGCTGCCGCCGTGATCGCTGTTCATCAGCGTGGTATAGCCGGGAAGATAGGCGCTGCCGCAGCGGTAGCCGCGGACGGCATAATTGCCGTTCCCCCTGTAGCTCATCACCGGGGCGCGTACCGTCGTGCCGCCATATTGATTGCCGATCTGCGAGCAGGCGTTGGGTGTGATGCTGTTCGGATCGACGACCTGCCCCGTACTGCCGTCAAAAATGAAGTAGGAGCCTGACGGAACACCCGCAAGCTGCGGATTCGGGTTGCCGAAAGTGCTGCCGGTCAGCTTGCGCTGGAAGGCCCATATCGGCTGCTGGTCGGTGTACTGCAAACCGTACACCATGCTGAAGCGGCCCTTGTCATAGCCGCCCACCAGCTGCAGGCGCTGGCTGCCGCCGCCGCCATCGGAGTAGCCGCCAGCGCGATAATCGAAGTCCACCCCTGAGGCGTGGTGCTTGAGAATGATGTTGACCACGCCCGCGATGGCCGCGGAGCCGTAGAGCGACGACTGGTTGCCGGGGACGATCTCGATACGATCAACCATCGCCAGCGGAATCGAGGAGATGTCCGTGAAACTGAAGGATCCGTTGTAAAGCAGCGGGTAGTCGGCCAACGGGTGACCATCGACCATGATCAGGGTGAAATCCGGCGGCAGGCCCAGCAGACTGATGGTCTGGGCACCCGGGGTAAAGCCCGCCTGGAACTGCTGGCCTTGAACCTGGCCGGTCACCAAGGGCTGCGCACGCAATGCCTGGTAAAGGTTGGTGAAGCCCTGGCGCTTGATGTCCTGTGCGGTGATGGTGATCACCGGCGAGGCGGTCTCGATCTCCGACTGCGGGATCAGCGAACCGGTGACCACGACTTCCTTGAGTTTCTTGGTCTCCTTCTTGTCCTGCTTGGTGGCCTGGGCAGCATCCTGGGCGTGGACGATCATCGGCACGGCCGGCAGCGCCAGTGCGGTGCAAATCGCGGCAACCAACAACTTTCTCTTCATGATGTGCATCCCCTTGGTGGTAACGCCGGTATGCCGCCATCAAGACGGCTCGATACGATCTCTCGGCCCGCTGCGGGCCTCCGCGCGGCGTTGCGCTGCCTGGCACTTCCCAAGGGCCACTACTCGCAGTCGCTTGACCACGCCCGGACGACAGGCGGATGACGCGGTCTTGGTGCTCGAGCGACCGTAACGAGCGCTTAACGTGAAGGTCAAGAAGCCTGCTTCCGATGTATGCAAGACGTAATTAATGTGATGGATTTGGCATCAACGGCTAGGAATTTTTCCTAGCCAGAGGCCATTGCTGTCCATGTCAGCGCGGCTGGCCGCAAGCAAATTGCACGATCCATGGGGCTTAGGCGCCGGCTTTGTGGCGGTCGGACGCGCTGGCACATTCGTCACGATGAAAAAGGCCGCCCTCGCGGGCGGCCTCCATGAAGAACGATCTCGGTCCGTGTGGATTATTTTTGACCGCCACCGAAGCGCACGTTGAGGTCCACCCAGAACGCGCGGCCGAAGGCGTTGTAGTTGAAACGATTGTAATAAGGCCAGCCGATCCAGGTCTTGTCGCGCGGCGGCATCGTGTTGCGGATGTTGTTGACGAGCAGGCTGACCTTCGCATCCGGGGTCAGACGGTACTCGATGCTGCCGTTGTAGACCATCCACGGCGCCACCGTTCCCGCCCCCCGGGCGGCGTAACCGATGGTGTTCACCTGAGCGGTGTAGTTCGGCGTCGCGCCGTAACGGATGCCGTACAGGGTCGTGGTCCAGTTGCCGATCGCCCAGGTGATGTTGCCGCTGAGGATCGACTTGAACTCCGACGAGTAATACGGGTTGCGCAGCAGGTCGATGTCCGGATCGCCCGGGTACTGCTGGTAGGTGTGCTTGAGCGTGACGTTGTATTGCGCTCCGAACCGGAAGTCGCCCCAGCGGCCGGCATCATGGCGGTAATTGCCGGACGCGACGATGCCGGCGACCATCTCCTTGGAGATGTTGATCGGCTTCACCGTGATGCCCAGCAGGTTGTAGGGCAGAGGACCCGTGCCCGGAGCCCGCTGGACCTGCGCGATCGCCGCCTGGCAGGTCGGCGAGTTGATGTCGAGCTGCCCGAGCAGACAGGCCGCATCGTCCTTCATCAGCTGGTCTACGCTCTGGTAGCTGACCTCGTTGTCGATGTTGATGTGGTAGTAGTCGGCCTTGAAGTCCAGGGATGCCGTGGGCGACCAGACCACGCCGAAGCCGTACGACTTGGCGGTGATCGACTTCAGGTTGGCATTGCCGAGCTGGGTGCCCTTGTACTGCACGCTGCTGTAAGTGCACTGGTCGATCGGCACGCCCGGCTCCAGCACCGCACAGCGGTAGTAGTCGGTGGCCGTGCTGTAGAAGCCGCTGGGGCCGATGAAGGCATAGCCGAGATCCGGCGCGCGGAACGCGGTGGCGTAGTTGCCGCGGAACAGCAGGGTATCGATCGGCCGAAACTCCAGGCCCAGCTTGTAGGTGGCCTTGCTGTCCGAGCCGCCACCAATGTTCTTGTAGTGATCGTAGCGACCGGAGAGGTCCGCCGTCAGCATGCTGAAGATCGGCACCTTGAATTCCAGGGCGGCAGCGTAGTTGTCGCGCTTGCCCGCACCCGAGGAACCGGTGATGCCCCAGAAGTCTCCCGCCACCAGGCGCGGATCCGCCGGCAGGCTCCAGTAGGAGTTGCCCGCCTGCAACAGGCCCGCGACCCCGACCGGACCGGCCGGCAGGTTGAACAGATTCGTGTTGGTGACGACCAGATTGGCGTTCTGGGTGTAGGTCTCGGATTTGCTGCTGATCACCCCGGTGAAGCTCTGATACTGGGCCGGAGTGATGCCCTGGTAGAACTTGCTGTAGTCGGGCGCGTAGATCGGGTAGCCGTAGTAGGTGCCGAGCTTCGGGCCCAGGAACTGGCTTTCGAAGAAGGCGTCGACCTTGGCCCCCAGCGTGCGCCGCTGTTCGCTGGACAGGTTGTACTGCGAGCGCGCGTAGTACGCGTCATAGGCCCAGTCGGACTGGCCCAGATTGCCGCGCACGCCGCCCGTGAACGAATACGCGCGCGACCACAACCGCTCGGCGCTGGCATCCAGCCCGCCCATCTCCTCGGGCGCGAAGGTTTGCTGCACCAGATCGAAGGTTCCGGTGTTGGCATTGACGAAGTAGTTGCCGGTATTGGCACCCCACCAGGTGTAGTTCGGCCCTGCGTAGCTCTTGTTCTTGGCGAAGGTGTAGAGCAAGGTGCCGTAGAGCTCGGCGGACTCGTTCAACCGGTAGTCGGCATTGAGGTAGCCGCTGTAGGTCGTGTTGGGGTTCTTCAGCGTCGAGTAGCCCACGCTCTGCTTGCTGCCGCAGTAGTAACCCGAGCCCTTGCGGTACTGGTAGCTCATCGTGCCGCCGAACTGGTTGGCGATGCCCGCGCAGGGGGTGGGGCCCGCGACGCTGGTCGGGTTCACGTAGCCTTGGCCATAGCGCAGGATCAGGTAATTGCGCGGGGAATAGCGCGCGTTGGGATTGGGGTTGCTGTCGGTGCTGCTGGAGATCGCCCGATCGAAGCCCCAGATCGCCTGGCTGTCGCTGATCTGCAGGCCGTAGACCAGGCTCAGCTTGTCGGTGTTGTAGCCGCCGACCAGCTGCAGACGCTGATTGGAGCCGCCGCCGTCCGAGTAGCCGCCGGCGCGGTAGTCAAGGGTCACGCCCTCGGCACGCTGCTTCAGCACGACATTGACCACGCCGGCGATCGCCGACGAGCCGTAGATCGAGGACTGATTGCCCGGCAGGATATCGATGTGATCGACCATCGCCATCGGCACGGTGGACAAGTCCACGAAGTTCGACTGGCCGTTGTACAACAGTGGATATTCCGACATCGGCCTGCCGTTGATCAGGAACAGCGTGAAGTCGGGATTGAGGCCGAGCAGGCTGATGGTCTCCGCGCCGGGCGTGAAACCGGCCGAGAACTGGCTGTCCTGCACGGCTCCGGTGGCCAGCGGCTGCGCGCGCAGCGCGTCATAGACATTGCTGAATCCCTGGCGCTGCATGTCGGCCGCCGTGATGGTGATCACCGGCGACGCGGTTTCGATCTGCGCCTGCGGAATCAGCGAACCGGTGACGGTCACCTTCTCCAGTTTCTTGGCCTCTTCCTTCCTGGGCGCATTGCCCTGCTCGCCGGAACCGCTTTGCGGCGTGTCCTGCGCCAGGACCATCACTGGTGTGAACAACGCCGCAACGATGGCGGCCGCCAATAGCTTCTGCTTCATCACTTGAACCCCTGTGGCTGTGTAGTGTCCGCCCCCGGCGGACCGCATCAACGCTCGCTCTGCAAGCGGCCTGTCGGGCTGCTGCTGCAGGACGTCACGTTCCCCTGGCTCGCGCGTTGCGAGCAGGTCCCGTTTGCGAAAACATGACGGAAACCTTGCTAAACCGTAATGTCAATTTGACGAAACGGTCAAGGGCCGTAAGTTTCAGCGGGTCATTTCGTAAGGTTTGCGCAGATGCTCGTCGCGATACCGCACGATCGTCGGCGCACCTTCCGCATCATGCGGCAGCCCCTGCGAAGGCCTGGGGCTGCTGTTTGCCGGCAGATGCGGCGCTCGCGGCACTCAGCGCCCGTCACACGAACGTGCTGCGGCCCCCATCCACCGGCAGCACGCTGCCGGTGACGTAGCGCGCGCCGGCCAGATAACGCACGGCCGCGGCGACATCGGCCGGGCTGCCGATGCGGCCGAGTGCGGTGCGTGAGGCCAGCATCGCCTCGGTCTCGGCGCGCAGCGAGCCGTCGGCCCAGAGCACCGTGCCGGGCGCGATGCCATTGACACGGACGCCCTCGGCGCCGAAGGCGCGCGCCAGTGCCTGCACCAGCATGGCGCCCGCCGCGCGGCTGATGCTATAGGCCTCGTAGCCGGGCAGCGGGCGCTGCGCGTAGAGGTCGAGGATCACCACGATCGCGGCATCGCCGTGCGTCTCGGCCGCGGCGGCCAGCGCCGGGCGCAGGCGCAACGCCAGATCCCAGGTGGCGACCACGTTGACCTCGAAAAAGTCGCGCAGATCCCGATTGCGGACCGTCGACTCGGCGGCGAGGTCGCTGCGCGCATAGCGCGAGGCGTTGAAGACGACGAGATCGAGCGGCGCGGCGCCGACGGCATCGGCCAGTCGCGCCCGCGCGTGCTCGTCACCGAGTTCGCCCTCGACGATGCGGGTGCTCTGCGGGCGAGCCGCTTCCAGCACGGCGGCCAATGCCGCGGCCTCGTCGCGCGAGTGCCGGCAATGCAGCAGCAGGTCGTGATCGGCGTGCAGCCGGTGCGCGATCTCGGCGCCGACGCGGCGGGCGGCGCCGGTGATCAGGGCTCGTGGAAACTGGCTCACGCGGCATCACTCGGCTGTTGCGGGCAGGTCGAGTATTGCGCAGCGCTGGTCATTCGGCGTGTTCTCATGCCGGTGCCAAGGGCCGCAGCGCATCGGCATGCGTCAGCGCACATCGCGCGCAGGACATGACGTGCATCGACGCGTCGAGATGCTTCGCTACGCTCAGCATGACACCCGTTTTCCATGCTGAGATACACACCTTGTCATGCTGAGCGCAGCGAAGCATCTGGCGCAGGTCGCAGTATCTCGCCGACGATAGCCGCACTGCGCTGGCGGCGATCATGACTCGCAGCCCGAGCGCCGCAGCTACAAGTGCGCCAGATCCGCAATGGCGTTGAATGCGGCTTTGAGCTCGCCCAGCAGAGCAAGACGGTTGGCGCGCACGACGGGATCGTCCGCCAGCACCATCACGTCATCGAAGAAGCGCGCGAGCGGTACCTCCAGCGCGGCGAGGGGCTCGAGCGCGCCGGCGTAGTCGTGGCGGGCGACGGCTGCTGCGCTGGAATGGTGCGCGGCGGTCAGCGCATCGCCGAGCGCCCGCTCGGCGGGCGTCTCGAACAGCGCCGGATTGATCGCGGCGGCAGCACCGTCCGCCTCCTCGGCCTGCTTGCGCAGGATGTTGGCGACCCGCTTGTTGGCCGCGGCCAGGCTCGCGCTCTCGGGCCGCCGCATGAACGCGGCCAGCGCGCGCAGGCGGCGATCGAAATCGATGAAGCTGGCCGGCGCCACCGCGGCCACGGCGTCGAACAGGCCGGCGGCGAAGCCCTGCTCGGCGTAGTAGCCGCGCAGGCGATCGAGGATGAACAGCTCCAGTTCGGCAACCAGCGCGGCGCGGCGCGCGCCGGCATCCGGTGCCGGCGCGGCGCCGCCCTTGCCGGGTTTGTCCTGCTTGTCG
>JAJYMF010000178.1 GCA_021787175.1 Pseudomonadota bacterium
TGCGTCGCCAGCGTGTCTTCGAACAGCGCGAGGCCGATCGACGCGCCGTCGGTGCAGCGCAGCGCCACGCCGCCGCCGTCGGCGCAGTGCAGCCACTGCCAGAGCTGCGTGCGCGCGATCTCGGCGGTGGCGGCGTCTTCCATCAGATGGTGGATCGGCACGCAGCCGTTGCCGTCCAGCCACGCGGCGAGGTAGCGCAGCGCGATTTCGACATTGGCCTCGAAGCCGCCGCGGGTGATGCTGCCGGCGGGCGTGGCCAGCAGATCGGCCGCGGTCACGCGCAGGTCGTCGCGGCGCGCATGCAACTGGTTCGACGCCGGCATGTGCGCGTCGAACACGCGCTGCGCCACCGCCACCAGGCCCGGATGCGCGACCCAGGTGCCGTCGTGGCCGAGGGTCACCTCGCGCAGCTTGTCGGCCTCGACCCTGGCCAGCGCGGCGGCGTTGGCCTGCGGATCGTCGCGGATCGGGATCTGCGCGGCCATGCCGCCCAGCGCCAGCGCGCCGCGGCGGTGGCAGGTCTGCACCAGCAGGCCGGCGTAGGCGCGCATGCACGGCGCGTCCATCGTCACCTGGCCGCGCTCGGGCAGCACGCGGTCGCGATGCGCGCGCAGCGTCTTGATGGTCGAGAAGATGTAGTCCCAGCGCCCGCAGTTGAGCGCGACGATGCGGCCGCGCAGCGCGTGCAGGATCTCGTCCATCTGGAACGCCGCGGGCAGGGTCTCGATCAGCACGGTGACCTTGATCGACTCGGCCGCCAGTCCCAGCGCGCGCTCGACGCAGGCCAGCGCGTCCTGCCACAGCGCGGCCTCCTCCATCGCCTCCAGCTTGGGCAGGTAGAGGTATGGCCCGCGCTCGCGCTGTGCCAGGCGCTGGGCGTTGTGGAACAGGAATAGCACGGCGTCGAAGAACGCACCGGCCACGGCCGCGCCGTCGATCTCGATGTGGCGCTCGGGCAGATGCAGGCCGCGCGGGCGCACCATCAACAGCGCCGGCTGGTCGACCAACCGGTAGTCGCGGCCGCCGGGCGCTCGGTAGTCGATGGAACCGCGGACCGCATCGCACAGGTTGCGCTGGCCGTCGATCAGATTGGCCCAGGTGGGCGTGGTCGAGTCCTCGAAGTCGGCCATGAATACGCGCGCGCCGCAGTTCAGCGCGTTGATCACGGTCTTGCGCTCGGTGGGTCCGGTGATCTCGACGCGGCGGTCCCACAGCGTCTCGGGAATCGGCGCCACGCGCCAGTCGGCGGCGCGGATGCCGGCGGTGTCGGCGCGGAAATCCGGCAGTGCGCCGGCGTCGTAGCGCGCCTGGCGCTCGCGCCGCAGCGCCAGCAGTTCGCGACGGCGGGCGTCGAAGCGCCGGTGCACTTCAGCCAGCAGGGCCAGTGCGGCCGGGGTCAGCAAGTCCGGCGCGGGCGCGCCGTGTAGGCGCGGCGGCGCGGCGCGAACATCCAGGCGATCAGCGGGCAGGTCCATGGCGAGGCTCCGGTGGTGGGCGCTCGCAGGCTAGACACCGATCTGTCACATTGACAAAGAAAATGCTCCAACGTGAAGATTTGAAAAATCCAATGCATACGCCAAGTGACTGAACGCAAAAGCCAGATGTTGCGCCGCCGCAAAGCGAAAAAGCCCGTCGCGGCGCCCGCAGCGCGCTTCCACTACAAGGGCAGCCGGCTGAAACCGCTGCGTGCGCTGGTGTACACGGTGAAGCTGGGCTCGCTGTCGCGCGCGGCGGAAGCGCTGTTTCTCTCGCAGCCGTCGATCAGCCTGATGCTGAGCGCGCTGGAGCGCGAGTTCGGCCAGCGTCTGCTGGAGCGCAACCGTCGCGGCATCACCCTCACCCGCGCCGGCAGCGAACTGTACGAACTGGCGCGGCCGCTGGTGGAGAGCTGGGAGCAGCTCGATCAGGATTTCCGCAAGCGCATGGCCGGCTTGCAGGCGGCGCGGCTGATCGTGGCCGCGGGCGCCTCGACCATCCAATACCTGCTGCCGCCGGTGGTGCGCGCCTACCGCGAGCAGCACCCGCAGGTGCAGCTTGAACTCGCCAACGTCACCGGACGCGACGGGCTGGCGCTGCTGCGCGCCGACCAGGCCGACTTCGCCGTGGGCTCGATGCTGGACGTGCCGGCCGACCTCGACTACGCGCCGGTGCACCACTTCGACCCGATGCTGATCCTGCCGCCCGACCACGTGCTGGCGGCCAAGGCCGACGTGCGCCTCGAGGATCTCTCGCCTTACGGGCTGATCCTGCCGCCCAAGCGCCTGACCACCTTCCGTCTGGTCGACCTGGTGTTCCAGCGGCAGAAGGTGCCGTACACGGTGGCCATGGAAGTGGGCGGCTGGGACGTGATCAAGCAGTACGTGGCGATGGGGCTCGGCATTTCCATCGTCACCGGCATCTGCATCACCGACGCCGACCGCCAGCGCCTGGCCGTGCGCAACATGCGCGCGTACTTCCCGCCGCGCAGCTACGGCGTGGTGGTGCGCAAGGGCAAGTACCTCTCGTCCGAGGCGCGCGCCTTCGTCGACCTGATCCGCCCCGGCCTGTTCATGCGCGACTACTTCGAGTCAGGCCACTCCGGGCGTTGAGCGCTGCGCACGCAGTCCGTGCTCGCATGCTGCCGATCCGCGCGGCATCACGCGCCACCACGTCACACACGGGCATACTTCGGCGTCCCTGACCGTGGATCGATCGCGATGCTGGCTTTCCTTCCCGCGTGGCTGCGCGCGCCGCTGGCGCTGCTGCTGATCGCGCTCAACACGTTGCTGCACACGCTGCCGCTGTTCGCGCTGGCGCTGCTGAAGGCGCTGCTGCCGCTGCCGGTCTGGCGGCGCGCGTGTTCGCGCGGGCTGGCGCGCATCGCCGAAAGCTGGATCGCGGTCAACAGCGGCATGTTCGCGCTGCTGACGCGCACACGTTTCCGCATCGAGGGTGCCGAGCATCTGCAGGGTGCCGGCAACTGCCTGGTGCTGGCCAACCATCAGAGCTGGGTGGACATCCCGGTGCTGCAGAAGGTGTTCAATCGGCGCATCCCGTTCATGCGCTTTTTTCTCAAGCAGCAGCTGCTCTGGGTGCCGGTGCTGGGACTGGCCTGGTGGGCGCTGGATTTTCCCTTCATGCGCCGGCACAGCCGCGCCTCGCTGCAGAAACATCCCGAGCTGCGCGACGCCGACGTCGCCGCCACGCGCCGCGCATGCGCGCGTTTCCGCGGTCTGCCCGTGGCGGTGATGAACTTCGTCGAGGGCACGCGTTTCACCGCGGCCAAGCATGCGCGGCAGAACTCGCCCTACCGGCACCTGTTGCGGCCCAAGGCCGGCGGCACGGCCTTCGTGCTGGAAACGCTGGGCGACACGCTCGACTCGGTGCTCGACGTGACCATCGTCTATGCCGACGGCATTCCGCGCATGCGCGATCTGCTGGCCGGCGCCATCCGCGAGGTGCGCGTGCACATCCGCCGCCTGCCCGTGCCGCGCGAGCTGACCGGCGACTACGCCGGCGACGCCGCCAGCCGCGTGCGCGCGCAGCAGTGGATCAACGCGCTGTGGGCCGGGAAGGACGCGCTGATCGATCGCCTGCGCGCCGGGACGGCAGGCGGCACCCCCGCCCGTGACGGAGCCCCGCCATGATCACCGTGCGCCACCTGGAAAACTCGCGCTCGCAGCGCGTGCTGTGGCTGCTCGAGGAGCTGGGCGTCGAGTACGAGGTGAAACGCCATGCGCGCGACGCCAAGACCATTGCCGTTCTTCCTGCGGCCGGTGGCGCGCGGTATCGCCGGCAAGATGCTGGGCAGCTGCGTCAACCCGCAGATCAAGCTGCACCTCGACTTCATGGAAAGCGGATTCGGCCGGTCGACATGGTTCGCCGGCGCGGCCTTCAGTGCCGCCGACATCCAGATGAGCTTTCCCATCGAGGCCGCCGCCGCGCGCGGCGCGCTGGGCGCCGGCCATCCGCGGCTGCAGGCGTACCTGGCCGCCATCCACGCACGCCCTGCCTACCAGCGTGCACTGGCGATGGGTGGGGCTTACGAGCCGCTGCGCTGAGCGAGGCGCGGGGCCACCCGGTCGGTGCTGTCGCATGGGGCGGTGTCGATTTCCGTTTCCGTGGCACGTCTATGCAATGGATCCCCGTGGATCCGCACACCATTCACCCACCTTAAGGAGTGACGGACATGCAATACGCACTGCTGCTCTACGAAGACGAATCGGTCTACGGGCCGGGCAAGAGCGGGCCCGAGATGCGGGGCATCGTTGCCCGGCATATCGCTTTTCGCGAAGAACTCGGGGCGACCCGGCTGGGCGGTGCGGGCCTGGCGGCAACGGCCTCGGCCACCACCGTGCGCACGACGAAGGGTAAGCAGACCGTGCATGACGGCCCGTTCGCCGAGATCAAGGAACAGCTCGGGGGCTTCTACCTGATCGAAGCGCCCGACCTGGATGCGACCATCGCTATTGCCAAACGGGTGCCGGTGCTACGCGATGGTGCGGTTGAGATCCGGCCGCTGCTGCAGATCAGGGAATGATCGGTGCGGCCCTCGACCGCGTATTCCGGGAGGCGGGCGGGCGCATCGTCGCGGCGCTCGCCTCCCGCTTCCGCGACTTGACGCTCGCCGAGGATGCCTTTGCCGAAGCCTGCCGCCGCGCGCTGGAAACCTGGCCGGCAACGGGCATGCCGAACGACGCGGCGGCGTGGCTGTACTCGGTGGCGGTGCGCGCGGGCCTGGATGCCGTGCGCCGGCTGCACACCGCACAACGGTTTGCCGCCGGAGCGGAAGAGGCCGTCGCGGCGGACATCGCCTCCGACTTCGATGCGCGTCTGATCCCCGACGAGCGCCTGCGGCTGATCTTCGTCTGCTGTCATCCGGCGATCGGCGCGGAGACGCGCGCCGCACTGACGCTGCGGCTGGTCTGTGGCCTCTCGGCGCTTGAGATTGCTCGCGCCTTTCTCGTTTCCGAGAAAACTCTGCAGCAGCGCCTGGTGCGCGCCAAGCGCAAGATCGCCGAGGCCGGCGTGCCCTTCGAGGTGCCCGGGCCCTCCGTCTGGCCGGGGCGGCTCGATGCGGTGCTGTCCACGCTGGAGATCGCCTACGCGAAAGCCTACGAAGATGCCGCCGGACAAGGCCCGTATGCCGCCTATGCCGCCGAGGTTCTCGAACTGAGCCGGCTGCTGGTGCAGCTGCTCCCCGACGAGGCCGAGGTCTGGGCACTGGCTGCGCTGGCGCGGTTCACCGAGGCGCGCCGCCCTGCACGCCTGGCCGTGGACGGTCGCATGGTACCGCTGGCGGAGCAGGATCCGGCGTGCTGGGATCGCGGGTTGATCGAAGAGGCGGCCGTCTATCTGAGGCGCGCCGCCGCGCTGGATTCCCGGCGGCCGCGCGTGCTGCAGGCGCGCCTGCATGCGGCGTGGTGCGCGCGTACGCGCATGGCCGACCCGCCGCCCTGGCCGCAGATCCTGGCGCTGTACGACGCTCTGTTGACCGTGCGCGACGACGCAGTGGTGCGCCTGAACCGAGCGGTAGCCCTGGCCGAGGTCGCCGGCACCGAAACCGCGCTGGCCGAGGTCGAGCGTCTCGACGCCTGCGCGCTGGCCGACTTCGCCGGCTACCACGCGGTGCGCGCCGACCTGCTGCGCCGTCTCGGGCGCAGCGATGAAGCCTGCCGCGCCTACGACGCCGCCATTGCCCTCATCTCCACGTCTGCGGAACAGCGCTGGCTGGTGGAGCGGCGCGACGCCCTGCGCAGCTGAGCCGTTCCCCCTATGCGCCGCGCCGATCAAGGCGCCGCTGCGCCATCTCGGAAATCGGGGTCAGAGTGCAGTTTCAGAAAGTCCAACCTGACCCCTGTTTTGGCAGCAGTCTTGTGGCCGCGCCGTGATCGGGAACTTCGCCGACAGGGAAGCGGAAAAGATCCGGGACGGAACCCCGTCGCGGCGCTTGCCCGCCGACCTGCAGACCATCGGGAAAACAGGGGTCAGAGTGCAGTTTCGAAAAGTGCAACCTGACCCCTGTTTTGCTGTTTTGGTACAGCGCCATCCATCGCAAGAACCTCCCTCAAACACCGGCCCGCCGCGGATCGGCTTTCGTGGCCGCCGACGCGGGCGAGCCGTCATGCTGTGATGGCTGCATGTGGGCGACCACCCAGTCCTCGATCGCGCGGTAGTACAGCTCGCGATGCACGGGGTCCTGCGGCATGTGATGCGCGCCGGGAATGCCGATGAACCGCACCGGGACATGCCGGCTGGCCAGCGCGTGATACAGCGCGAACGATTCGGTGATCGGCACGGTGATGTCGGCGGTGCCGGAGAGGATCAGCGTCGGCGTCGTGATCTGCCCGGCATAGGTGATCGGCGAACCGCTGCGGTACAGCGCCGCGCTCCGCGGATTCCACGGGTTGCCCCCGAGCGATCCGCGTACCCATGCCATGTTGCCGTCGCCCGCGAGTTCGTACTCCTGCGTCCAATCCACCGCGCCATCGGCGACCACCGCGCAGCGCCAGAAGTGCTGGTGCGCGATCAGCCAGGTCGTCATGTAGCCGCCGTAGGAATGCCCGACCGCCGCGATGCGCGCGCGATCCACGATGCCCTGTTTCTCCAGCATGGCGATGCCCGAGATCACATCGCTGTCGGGGCCGACGCCGGGATCGCGGTAGATCGCATGCTCGTGCGCATCGCCGAGGTTGTCGCTGCCGCGGTAGTCGGGCTCGAACACCAGGAATCCGTGCGCCGCGAACAGATCGCGCAGCGGGCCGATCTCGCCGGCATCGAAATGCTCGGTCGAAGCGGCCTCGGGGCCGCCGTGGCTGTACACCACCAGCGGGTAGCGCCGGCCGGGCTGATAATGGTCGGGATAGGTCAGGATGCCGTCATCGGGCTGGCCATCGGGCGCACGCCAGGTGACCTCGATGCTGCGCGGATAGTCATAGGCTGCGAAAGCCCGGTTCAACGATGTCAGCGCCACCGGCCGGCCTTTCAGGGAGCGCAGCAGATAGAGCTCGGGCGCGCGCGAGGCGCTGTCGGCGACGAAGGCCAGCGCGCCCTGCGCCGACACCGCGACCAGGGTGGGGTTCAGATCACCCAGCGCCAGCGCATGCCCCGCACTCTGCAGCGGCTGCACATAGATTTTGCTGCCGACGTGGTCGTCGGCCACGGCGACCAGGCCCTGGGCATCGGGCAGCCATGCGTACT
>JAJYMF010000155.1 GCA_021787175.1 Pseudomonadota bacterium
CGCGATCCCGACATCAATTTGCAGACGTGGAGCCGCTGCGGCATTCGCGGCGGTGGTCGGGGTCGCGGCAACCGGCGCGGCGCCAGCAGCAGGTGCGGTGACCGGCAGGCCGCCGCGCGACTGCGCCAGCGCCACCTGCTGGCTGACCGCCTGGGCGATCTGCGAGCCGGCCGGCAGCAGCGGCAGCAGGCGCTGCCAGACCGCGACCGCATCGGCATAGCGGCCGCGCTGGAAGTCGCTGATGCCGAGCAGCCACAGACCGCGCTGGTGTTCGGGGTTGATCATCACCGCCCGCTGCAGGCGCGAGCGGGCGAGATCGCTGATGGTGTGCTGCGGGCTGGCCATGGAGTCGGCCTCGGCCCAGGCCACCAGCAGGTCGGCGTCGTCGGGCCGCAGCTTGAGTGCGTGCGCGAAGGCGTCCGCCGCGTCCGCCGGCTGCTGCATGGCGGCGTAGGCCTGGCCCAGGGTCGACCAGCCGTCGGCGTCGTTCGGGTGGGCGTCCAGTTCGCGGCGCAGATCGGCGATCGCCTGCTGCGGGGTGAGGTCGCGCGCGATTTCGGCGCCCGGAACCAGCGCCGCCGGCGTGCCCAGCAGCCGGTACAGGCCCAGCGTCGCCAGCGGCAGCACGAAGGCCAAGCCCAGCGCCAGCGCATACAGGCCGCGGCGTTGCGACAGCCCGCGGGAGGCCCGCACCAGCGGGATCAATACGAATGCCAGGCCTAGCGCGATCAGCGCCGCACAGGCGGCAAGAAAAGGGACATTCACCAGTCTTCGTCTCCGCTGTCGGCCGGGGTGGCGTCGGCGCGGCTGCGCCGGCGCAGATACAGCGCCGCGCCCGCGGCGCCGGCCAGCAGCACCGCGAACGGCCCGAACCACAGCACATAGTTCGAGGGCTTCAGCGGCGGGTCGTAGAGCACGTAGTCGGAGTAGCGCGCGACCAGGTACTGCTTGATCTGGGCATCGGTCTTGCCGGCCTGCATCTGCTGGAAGACCTGCCAGCGCAGGTCCTTGGCCAGATCGGCGTTGGAATCGGCCAGGCTCTCGTTCTGGCAGACCAGGCAGCGCAGCTGGCCGGTGAGGTGCTGGAAGCGCTGTTCCTGGGCGACGTTCTTGAACGGCAGGGCGTCGATCGCGCTGTCGGCCCGCGCCGCGGACGCGGTCAACAGCAGGGCGAGGGCCAGAAGCAGGGCGCGCATGTCAGAGCCCCGGCGCCGGCTGCACACCCAGCTTGCGCAGCTGCGGTGCCAGCTGGTCGCGGATCACGCCGGGCGTCAGCGGGCCGATGTGCTTGTAGCGGATGATGCCGTCGGCGTCGATCAGGAAGGTCTCGGGCGCGCCATAGACGCCGAAATTGATCGCGGTGTCGCCGCTCTGATCGGTCACCACCAGCGTGTAGGGGTCGCCGCGCGCGGCCAGCCACGCCTTGGCGTCGGCCGGTTTGTCCTTGTAGTCGTAGCCGATCAGCGGCAGCCCCAGCTCGCGCGCCTCGGCCATCAGCACCGGATGCTCGTCGCCGCAGGCAAAGCACCAGCTGGCGAACACGTTCAGCAGATAGGGTTTGCCCAGCAGATCGGCCTTGGTCACGCGCAGCGCCGGATCGTGCAGTCGCGGCAGGTCGAAGGCCGGCGCCGGCTTGCCGATCAGCGGCGAGGGTACTGCGGTGACGTCGTGGTGGGCGTTCCACCACAGGCCGTAGCCGAACAGCACGACCAGCAGCAGGAAGCCGGCCAGCGGCAGCAACCGGTTCATGCGGCGGACTCGCGCGGCGCCAGCGTGGCGGTGCCGGGCACGGGCATGGCGCGCATGCGACGCGCGCGGAAGCGGCGATCGCCGGAGGTGATGAAGCCGCCCAGCATCATCATCAGCCCGCCGAACCACAGCCAGCGCACGAACGGCTTGTCATACAGCCGCAGTGCCCAGGCGCCGCGGCTGCCCAGCGGTTCGCCCAACGCGACGTAGAGATCGCGCATCGCCCCGGCACTGACCGCGGCCTCGGTCTGCACCTGGCCGCCGCTGTAGACCCGCTTCTGCGGGCGCATCACCGCCACCACCGCACCGTCGTGCAGCACGGTCAGCTTGCCCTGCTGCGCGGTCCAGTTGGGGCCGCGGACTTCATGCACGCCCTCGAAACGGAAATCGTAGGCGCCGATGCGCTGGCTCTGGCCGGGGTCGAGGCGCACGTCGCGCTCGACGCTCAGTGCCGTGGTCAGCAGCGCGCCGGCCAGGAACACGCCGACGCCGGCATGGGCGACCAGCATGCCCGTCATCTCGGCGGGATAGCGGCGGCCGGCCGGAGCCTCGCGCCAGCGCTTGCGCGCATAGAGCACGACGCCGGCGCCGACGTAGCACGCCGCCACCGTGCCCAGCACCGCACGCGCGTCGCCCCCGAACACCAGGGCGAGCACGCCGCCGCCCAGCGCGACCGCGCCGGCGATCAGCAGCACCCGCCACAGCGCGCTGCCGTCGGCCTTGCCCCAGCGCGCAAACGGCCCGAACGGGATCAGCAGCACCACCGGCGCCATCAGCAGGATGAACAGCGAACCGAAGTAGGGCGGCCCCACCGAGACCCGGCCCAGGTGGAAGGCGTCGCCGACCAGCGGATACAGCGTGCCGATCAGCACCATCGCCGCCGCCGCGGTCAGCATCAGGTTGCCGATCACGATCAGGGTCTCGCGCGAGAGCAGGGCGAACGGCTTGCCGCCGGCGACTTTGGGCGCGCGCAGGGCGTAGATCAGCAGCGAGCCGCCGACCACCACGCCGAGAAAAACCAGGATGTACACGCCGCGGCGCGGATCGCTGGCGAAGGCGTGCACGCTGGTCAGCACGCCCGAGCGCACCAGGAAGGTGCCCAGCAGCGACAGCGAGAAGGCGAAGATCGACAGCAGCAGGGTCCAGGCGCGCAGGCCGCCGCGCTTTTCGGTGACCGCCTGGGCGTGGATCAGCGCGGTGCCGATCAGCCAGGGCATGAACGAGGCGTTCTCGACCGGGTCCCAGAACCACCAGCCGCCCCAGCCGAGTTCGGCATACGACCACCAGCTGCCGAGCACGATGCCGGCGGTCAGGAAGGCCCAGGCGAAATTGGTCCACGGGCGCGCCCAGCGCACCCAGTCGTCGTCGAGCGCGCCGCCCAGCAGCGCGGCGATCGCGAACGCGAACGCCACCGAGAAGCCCACGTAGCCCATGTACAGCATCGGCGGATGGATGATCAGGCCCGGATCCTGCAGCACCGGGTTGAGATCCATGCCGTTGCTCGGCGCCGGCAGCAGGCGGCCGAACGGACTCGAGGTGAACAGGGTGAACAGCAGGAAGCCGACGCTGACGAAACCGAGCACGCCCAGCACGCGCGCGGCGAACTTCGGCGGCAGATGGCCGGAGAACGCCGCCAGCGCCACCGTCCACACGTTGAGGATCAGGATCCACAGCAGCAGCGATCCCTCGTGCGCGCCCCACACCGCCGAGAAGCGGTAGTACCAGGGCAGGCTGAGGTTAGAGTTCTGCGCCACGTAGGCGACCGAGAAATCCTGGGTCATGAAGGCCCAGGTCAGGACCGCGAACGACAGCGCGACGAACACGAACTGCCCGGCGGCGGCCGGGCGCGCCACCGCCATCAGCGCGGCGTTGTTGCGCCAGGCGCCCAGCAGCGGCAGCACGCACTGCACCAGCGCCAGCAGCAGGGCCAGGATCAGCGCGACTTCGCCCAGCTCGGGGATCATGGCGTGCCCCCGGCGGTCGGCGGCATCTCGACGTGATGCTTGGCGTGCGCCTTGGCCATCGCCTCGGCCAGTTCCTTGGGCATGTAGGTTGCACTGTGCTTGGCCAGCACCTCGCTGGCGACGAAGGTGCCGCCCTGCATGCGGCCGGTGGTGATCACCGCCTGGTTGGCGCGGAACAGATCGGGCAGGATGCCGGTGTATTCGACCGGCAGCGTGCGATCACCGTCGGTGACGGTGAAATCGACTTTCAGCGAGTGCGGGTCGCGCACGATGGAGCCGTTCTCGACCATGCCGCCGAGCCGGAAGGTGCGGTAGTCGGCGGCCTTGCCGGCCAGCACCTGGCTGGGCGTGAACAGGTAGTTCATGTTCTTCTGCAGGCCGTAGACGACGGCGCCGGTGGCCAATGCCACCGCACCGAGAATCAGGCCGACGAAGATCAGGCGACGCTTGCGGACGGGATGCATGCTCAGGGACTCCTGCGCGCGCTTTGACGGGCAATGCGGGCGCGAAGTTCCTTCAGCACCCTGCGGCGGCGCGCCGCAGTGGCGATCAGATCGGCGGCGAAGACCACGAAGAACACCGCGTAGGCGGGCCAGACGTAGACGGCATAACCGCCCATGGCCAGGAACTTATCCATGCGGTGCATCCTTCAGCGCGATCGCGCGCGCCCAGTCCTTGCCGCCCTCGAGTTCCAGCAGGGCGACCCGCGCGCGGCCGAGCAGGCTCCAGCCGAGATAGAGATGCGTCGACAGCGCCATCGTCAGCAGCGGCCACAGCATCGGCCAGGTGATCCGCGACGGTCCGAACAGGCGCACCGTGGTGCCCTGGTGCAGGGTGTTCCACCAGACCACCGAGTAGTGCACGATCGGCAGGTTGACCGCGCCGATCCGCGCAAGGAAAGCCGCCGCGCGCGCGCCCTGGCGGGTGTCCTCGAAGGCGTGGTAAAGCCCGATCACGCCGAGATACAGAAACAGCAGCACCAGCTCCGAGGTCAGTCGCGCGTCCCAGGTCCACCATGCGCCCCACATCGGCTTGCCCCACAGCGAGCCCGTGACCAGGGTGACGAAGGTGAACGCCGCGCCGATCGGCGCCGCTTCCATGGCCAGGATCTCGGCCAGCTTGACCCGCCACACCAGTCCGACCAGGCCGCAGCCGGCCATGAAGGCGTAGGTGAACAGGCTCATCCAGGCGCACGGCACGTGGATGAAGATGATGCGGTAGGCGTCGCCCTGCTGGTAGTCGGGCGGCGCCAGCACCAGGCCGCCGTAGAGGCCGATCGCGGCGGTGATCAGGGTGGCGGCGATGAACCATGGCCGCCAGCGTCCGGCGAAGGCGTAGAAATACGGCGGCGAGCCCATCTGGTGATACCACAGCACCAGACGGTTCCAGAGCGTGGGCGAGGAGTGGGCGTTCATGCGTCGAGGGCGATCCGGAGCGCGGCGGCGCAGGCGGCAGGCGCCAGCACCAGGGCAAGCACGAAGGCTGCGCCCAACCAGGCGAGCGGTGCGATGAAGGGAAGGCCTTGCTGAGCGGCCGCGACCGCGCCGGCGGCAAAGATCACCACGGGCACCATCAGCGGCAGCAGCATCAGGGCCAAAAGCATACCAGAGCGGCGCGTGCCGACGGTCAGCGCGACGACCAGCGCGCCGAGCAGGCTCATCAGCGGCGTCGCCAGCGCCAGCGCGGCCAGCAGCACCGGCAGCACCGCCGCCGGCAGGTGCAGCATCGCCGCCAGCAGCGGACTGGCCAGCAGCAGCGGCAGTGCCGTGGTCAGCCAGTGCGCGAAGATCTTGGCCGCCAGCAGCAGGCCCAGCGGCTGCGGCGCCAGCAGCAGTTGTTCGAGGCTGCCGTCCTCGTAGTCGGGGCGGAACAGGCCGTCCAGCGAGAGCAGCATCGCCAGCAGCACGGTGACCAGCGCGACGCCGGCGGCGATCCGCGACAGCAGGGCGCCTTCGGGACCCAGCGCAAACGGAAACAAGGTGGCGACGATCAGCGCATACAGCACCGGAAACGCTGCCTCGCCGCGCCGCCGCCAGGCCAGCAGCAGATCGCGGCGCAGGACCGCGACATAACCGGCGCGCGCGGAAGGCGCGCTCACGACAATGCGATCCGGCGCGTGGCGCGGTCGCGAAACGAGACCGCGCCGTGCGTGGTGACCAACGCCGCGCCGCCGCCGGCGACGTGGGCATCGAGCAGGCGGTTGACCAGCGCGATGCCGGCGCGGTCGAGGTTGGCGAACGGCTCGTCCAGCAGCCACAGCCGCGCCGGCAGCAGGCGCAGGCGCGCCAGCGCGGCGCGCTTCTTCTGGCCTGCGGACAGTTGCCGCACGGGTACGTCGGTGTAGCCGTCGAGGCCGACCTCGGCGATGGTGTCGGCGATGCCGCAGCCTTCGCGCTGGCCGTAGAGGCCCGCGGCGATGGCGAGATTTTCGCGCACGCTGAGGTCGGCCTTGAGGCCCAGTTGGTGTCCCAGCAGCAGGGCCGTGCCGGCGGCGGCGGGATCGCCCGGAGCGAGTCCGTCCACGTGCGCGGTACCCGAGCTGGCACGCAGCAGTCCGGCCAGCACGCGCAGCAGGGTGGTCTTGCCGCTGCCGTTGTCGCCTTCGATCAGCCCGATCTCGCCGCCGGCGAGATCAAAATCGAGCGGCCCGAACACCGGCTCGTCGCGGCGCGCAAAAGCGAGTTCGCGAACCTCGAGCAAGGTCGCGGCGGCAGGGGGAGGGCGAGGATTCATGCGCGGGCGGACTCCACCGCCCATTCTGCCCATTTGCGATCCGCAGTGTCCACGCGACCGAGCGCCGCAGCCCAATCCGCGCGGTACAGCCGTAGCCGTGCCGGCGCCACCCCATGACCGGTGAGCAGCGCGTTCTGATCGAAGCGTCGCGCCAGCGCATCGGTGATAGCGGGATCGAGGCCAATGACCAGCAGGCTGGGCTCGACCCAGCGGCGATCCGGCGCGTACCCCGCCGCGTCGAACACGCGCAGTGGACCAACTGCAGCCAGTGCCCGCGTCAGCGCACGCATGCGCAGGGCGTTGCTGCGGGCCGAACGCGGCCGCGAATGCGGATTGCAGGCGCTGATCAGCACCCACGGGCGGTCGGGCTGCAGCAGCTGCATCAGCGCCGCCGGCGGTGCGGCGCCGACATGCAGCTGCGCTTCACCGTCCGCAGCTGTACCGTGTAGCAGGTGGCCCGGTAGGCCGCGAGCAACCGTCGGATCGCCTGCGGCGTATCCGTCGCCGCGACACGCTCAGGGTTGCGGGTCGTCATAGCTGACCGCCAGTACGACGAAACGCCGCCGCCCGCCGGGCAGTTCGGCTTCGAACTCGGCGCCGGCGCGCTTTTTCAGAACCGCGCGCGCCAGCGGCGAATCCACGCTGATCCAGCCGCGGCGCGCGTCGGTCTCGTCGGGGCC
>JAJYMF010000280.1 GCA_021787175.1 Pseudomonadota bacterium
ATCCGAGTCCCGAGTTCCGAGTTCCGAGTTCCGAGTTCCGAGTTCCGAGTTCCGAGATTAGCGGATGCGCACCCGCTCGCCGTCGCCGGCGTGGACGACCTCGCCGATCGGCGTCGCGCTCAGCCCGTGTGGCGTCAAGGCCGCGGTCACCGCGCCCACCTGCGCGGAATCGACGATCACCACGTAGCCGATGCCGCAGTTGAAGGTGCGCCACATCTCCGCGCGCGGCACCGCGCCCTCGCGCTGCAGCCAGTCGAATACCGGCGGCAGCGCCCACGCCGAGCCGTCGATGGCGAGGCCGAGGCCGTCCGGCACCACGCGGATGATGTTCTCCTGCAGGCCGCCGCCGGTGATGTGAGCCATGCCGTGCACCGGCACGCGCTGGAGCAGGTCGAGGATGGCCTTGACATACAGCGTGGTCGGCGCCAGCAGCGCGTCGGCCAGGGTCACGCCGCCGAGTTCGAGATCCCACGGCGAGCCGGCACGTTCGACGATCCTGCGGATCAGCGAATAGCCGTTGGAGTGCGGCCCGGAGGACGGCAGGCCGAGGATCACGTCGCCGGCATGGATGGCGCGGCCGTCGATCAGCGCGGATTTTTCCGCCGCACCGACGCAGAAGCCGGCGAGATCGTACTCGCCGGGCGGGTACATGTCGGGCATCTCGGCGGTCTCGCCGCCGATCAGCGCGCAGCCGGCCAGTTCGCAGCCTTTCGCGATGCCGCCGACGACGCTCACCGTGGTGTCGACGTCGAGCTTGCCGGTGGCGAAGTAGTCGAGGAAGAACAGCGGCTCGGCGCCCTGCACCAGCACGTCGTTGACGCACATGCCGACGAGGTCGATGCCGATCGTGTCGTGGCGGTTCAGCTGCTGCGCCAGCCTGAGCTTGGTACCGACGCCGTCGGTGCCGGACACCAGCACCGGCTCGCGGTAGCGGCCGGCCAGGTCGAACAGCGCGCCGAAGCCGCCCAGCCCGCCCATCACTTCCTTGCGGAAGGTGCGCGCCACCAGCGGCTTGATGCGCTCGACCACGGCGTTGCCGGCGTCGATGTCGACGCCGGCGGCGCGGTAGGTGAGGCTTTCCTTCTCGGCGGACATCGCGTCGGAACCCGGCGGGACCAGCCGGTCATGATAGACGTTCGGCCCCCGATTGGGCAGACTGCAGGCCGGTTTCACGGCTCCCGACGCCATGCGCAAGTCGCTCGTTCCGGCCCTCTTGCTGCTGCTGGCCCTGCTGTTCGGGCTGGCGACCGCGGCCTGCGCCGATGACGCCCTGTACAGCGCCAGCGTACCGCTGGCCGACACCTCCGCCGGCACCCGCGATCAAGCCTTCGCCCAGGCGCTGGGCGCGGTGCTCGGCCATCTGACCGGCGACCCGACCGTGGTCGCGCAGCCCGGCGTCGCCGCGGCGCTGAAGAACGCGCCCGCACTGGTGCAGCAGTACCGCTACGTGCAGGGCGCGCCCGGCACGCCGCTGATGCTGGCGGTCAGCTTCGATCCCGATGCGCTGCAACGGCTGGCACGCGATCTCGCGCTGCCGATCTGGCCCGGCCCGCGACCGCCGGTGCTGGCGGTGCTCTCCGGCGCGAACGGCGTGCCGCTGACCGCCGCCCAGGCGGTACCGCTGCTGGCCGCCGGCAGTGATCGCGGCATCGCCTTCGTGCTGCCGGTCGCCGGCGCACCGGCGCCGGACGCCAGCGCGCTGGCGCAGGGCGACCCGGCCGCGCTGGCCGCCGCGGCCGCGCAGTACCACACCGGTCTGGTGCTGGTGGGACAACTGGGGGCCGCCCGCGCCGACTGGACCCTGATCATCGGCGGCCAGGCGCAAACCTGGCGGGGCCGCGGCGGCGACGCCGGCGCGCAGCTCGGCGACGGCGCCGCCACGGCGGCGCGCCGGCTGGCGCAGCGCTTCGCCGCCGCACCGGCCGCCGCCAACGCGCAGCAGGCCACGCTGTGGGTGAGCGGACTGCGGTCCGCCCGCGACTACGCCACGCTGATCGGCACGCTGCGCCGCGATCCGCGCGTGCGCGGCCTGCAGCCGCTGCAGGCGCAGGGCGACGGCCTGCTGCTGGGACTGAATCTCGACGTGCCGCTGAGCAGCGTCAGCGATGACCTGGTCGCCGGCGGACGGCTGGTCCCGGCCGCGGCGCATCCCGGCGCCGAGCTGGCCCTGCGCTGGGTGCACTGAAAGGCGCCGCCGTGACCGTCGCGCCGCGCAACGGCTCCGCGGCCGATTCGCCGCTGCGCCATCTGCCCAACCTGATCACGGTGCTGCGCATCCTGCTGGTGCCGCCGCTGGCGCTGGCGCTGCTCGATCGCGCCTACGCCCTCGCGCTGGCGCTGACCCTGATCGCCGGATTTTCGGATGCGCTCGACGGCTTTCTCGCGCGCCACTTCCGCTGGCACAGCCGGCTCGGCGCACTGCTCGATCCGCTGGCCGACAAGCTGCTGCTGGCGACCTGTTTCCTCGGCCTCAGTCTCAACGGCGCGGTGCCGCTGGCGCTGACCGCGCTGGTGCTGCTGCGCGACGCGGTGATCGTCGGTGGCGCGATCGCCTGGCAGCGCGTGGTCGGCGCGGTGCCGGTGCATCCCAGCCTGCTGTCGAAGGCCAACACGCTGCTGCAGATCGTCTATGTGCTGGCCGTGCTGGCCGCACATGCCCTGGCGCACCCGCTGCCGCTGGCCGTGCCGGCCGTGGCGGTCGGTGCGCTGACCCTTGCCAGCGGCGTGGACTATGTGGTGCGCTGGAGTCTGCGCGCACGCAACGCGCTGCGCATCCGCCACGGGGAGTCGCAACATGGACGGTGAAATCGCGCGTCGGCTGCAGCTTGCCCTGCTGCTGCTGTTGATCGGCTACGTGCTGTGGCTGCTGGCGCCGGTGCTGGCGCCGTTCGCGCTGTCGGCATTGCTGGCGTATCTCGGCGACCCGCTGGCCGACCGTCTCGAACGCCACGGCCTCGGCCGCACCCTCGCGGTGACGCTGGTGTTCGGCCTGATGAGCCTGACCGTGATCGGCGTGCTGCTGGTGCTGGTGCCGCTGATCGAGCGCCAGGTCGCCTACGCCATCCTGCACCTGCCCGACGCGCTGGCCTGGTTCCAGGGCACGGTTGCGCCGTGGCTGCAGCTGCACCTGCACGTGCCGCCCGAAACCTTCGACCCGCAGCGCCTGGTGGCGCTGATCAAGCAGCACTGGCAGGAGGCCGGCGGCATCGCCACCAGCGTGCTGGCCGGCGTCACCCGTTCCGGCCTCGCCGTGGCGGCCTGGCTGACCAATCTGGTGCTGGTGCCGGTAGTGACGTTCTATCTGCTGCGTGACTGGGACACGATGGTGGCGCGCCTGCGCGAACTGCTGCCGCGCGAATACGAGTCGACCATGGTGCGCCTGGCACGCGAGGCCGACGCCGTGCTGGGGGCGTTCTTTCGCGGCCAGCTGCTGGTGATGCTGGCGCTGGGCCTGTTCTACGGCCTGGCGCTGTGGCTGGTCGGCATCCGCCTCGGCCCGCTGATCGGCGTGTTCGCCGGAGTGGTCAGCTTCGTGCCCTATCTCGGCTTCATCACCGGCCTGATCGCCAGCCTGGTCGCCGCGTTCGCGCAGTACGGGGACTGGCTGCACGTCGGCCTGGTGCTGGGCGTGTTCGCGGTCGGCCAGACGCTGGAGGGCTACGTGCTGGTGCCGCGGCTGGTCGGCAACCGTATCGGCGTGCACCCGGTGCTGGTGATCTTCGCCATCCTCGCCGGCGGCCAGCTGTTCGGCTTCCTCGGCGTGCTGCTGGCGCTGCCGGTGGCCGCGGTGACGATGGTGCTGCTGCGCTACGGCCACGAACGCTATCGCGCCAGCGCGCTGTATGCACACCCGGCGCCACCGACGGCGCCGGCCGACGACCACGACGCGACGCCGCCGGCGGCATGAGTCAGCTGCCGCTCGCGCTGCGCTTTCCGCGCCAGCAGCGCTTCGAGCATTTCCATGCCGGCAGCGCCAACGCCGCCACGCTGGCGCTGCTGCGCACGACCGTCACCGCAGCCGCGGCACCCTGGGTGTTCCTGCATGGGCCGCCCGGCAGCGGCAAGACGCATCTGCTGCTGGCGGCTTGCCAGAGCGCGGCCGAGGCCGGCCGCCGCGTGCGCTATGCCGCACTGGGCGCGCTGCCGGCACCGCGCGCCGAAGCGATCGCGGCGCTGGCCGGCGCCGAGCTGATCGCCATCGACGAGCTGGACGTGGCGGCCGGCACGCGCGCCGACGAGCAGGCGCTGTTCGATCTGTACAACCGCAACCGCGCCGAGGGCGCCACCCTGCTGATCGCCGCACGCCTGGCACCGGCCGAGCTGGCGCTGCAGTTGCCCGATCTGCGCTCGCGACTCGGCGCCTGCACCCGTGCCGCACTGCGCCCGCTGGACGACGACGAGCGCCGCGCCGTGCTGCGCGAACGCGCGGCGGCGCGCGGCATCGAACTCGACGACAGCGTGCTGGACTGGCTGTTCGCGCGCCACGCGCGCGACCTCGGCACCCTGACCGCGCTGCTGGACCGCATCGACCGCGCCGCGCTGGCCGCGCGTCGTCGCGTCACCGTGCCGTTCCTGCGCGAACTGCTGACCGGAACCGCAAGCGATCGCTGAGCGCGCCTGCGCGCTGCCCGCATTCGCCCGCCGACGGCCCGTGCGGCGCCACGACGGCGCCACGGCACGAGCCACGGCAGTGCGAGAATGCGCGCATGAACCTGCTCGCGATCGAAACCGCCACCGAGTCCTGCTCGGTTGCCCTGCTCTGCGGCGATGCCTTGCGCGACGTCAGCGAGCTGGCGCCGCGCCGGCACGCCGAGCGCGTGCTGCCGATGGCCGAGCAGCTGCTGGCGGAGGCCGGACTGTCGCGTCGCCAGCTCGCCGTGATCGCGGTCGGCCGCGGACCGGGCGCATTCACCGGCGTGCGCCTGGCGGTGTCGCTGGCGCAGGGTCTGGCGCTGGCGCTGGACATCCCGGTGGTACCGGTGTCTTCGCTGGCGGCGCTGGCGATGGAAGCGCCGGCCGATGCGATCCGCATCCTGGCCCTGCTGGATGCACGCATGGGCGAGCTGTACGCCGGCGCCTTCGCGCGCAACGAAGTTGGCAACGTCACCGCGCTAGACGACGAACGCGTCGGCGCGGCGGCCGAGATCGCGCTGCCCCTCGACGCCGGCTGGTGGGTCGTCGGCAGCGGTTGCAAGGCTTACGCCGAGCTGCTGGCGCTGCGCCTGACCGCACCGCGCGGCAGCGACGGCGACCGCCATCCGCAAGCGCGCCACGTCGCCCGCCTGGGCGCCGCGCGTTACGCCGCGGGCGACGCCGTCGCACCCGAACTGGCGTTGCCGGTGTATCTGCGCGACAAGGTGGCGCTGACACTCGCCGAGCGCAGCGTCCGCTGAGAGGCTGTGAATCAATCGGCGGCGCGGCCGTGCCGACGCCAGCCGTAGTACACCGGCAAGCCGACCAGCATCACCAGCAGGCCCATGCCGGCGTTGCCTGGACTGTAGACGACGGTGACCGCGATCACCGCCGCCGTGACCGCGATGAACACGATCGGCTCCAGCGGATACAACGGCGTGCGGAAGCCGGTATAGCCGCGCTGGTTGCGGCGGTACCAGAACAGCGCCGCGATGGTCGCGGAATACCCAAGCCAGTCGACCACCGTGGTGTAGTTCAGCAGCCAGCTGAAACTGTTGGTCAACGCCAGCACGATGGCCCACGCCGCCAGCAACGCCAGCGCACGCTGCGGTGTATGTCGGCGTGGATGCAGTACGCCCAGGCTGCGAAAGAACAGGCCCTGCGCGGCGATGGTCTGCAGCACCCGCGCCGCACCACCCAGCGCCACCGCGCAATAGCCGAAGGTGGACGCGGCGATGCCCGCAGCCATCAGCCGTTCGCCCAGCGGGCCGAAGGCCTGGTGCATCACCGCGGCAGCAGGGGCGTCGCTGCGCGCCAGGCCGGCGTGACCCAGCGCCGCCAGATAGGCCAGGTTGACCAGTGCATAGGCGACCATCACCAGCAGCAGACCCCACACTAGTGCACGCGGCAGCGTGCGCTGCGGATCGCGCACCTCGCCGGCCAGCGCATTGAGATAGGCGAAGCCGCCGTAGGCGAACAGCACCGGCAACAGGGCGATGGCGAAATTGGGGTGAGTGATGCCGGGATCGCTCGCCAATGCCGTCGACAGGTGCGGCGCGGCCAGCCACAGCCCGGCGCCGACCAGGACCGCCACCGCGGTCAGCTTGAGCAGGCTCATCAGGTTCTGCAGCAACGCGCCGGCACCGATGCCGCGCGCATGCACGAGCGCCAGCAGCACCAGCGCGCCGGTAGCCAGCGCGGGCGCGCTTTGCACGGGCAGGCTGGCCGCAATCGCGGCGTAACGGCCGAAGATCAGCGCCACCGCCGCGATCGATCCGGGCAGGTCGGCGATCAGCATGGTCCAGCCGAACAGGAACGCCGTCAGCGGCCCGAAGGCCTCGTGCAAATACAGGTAACTGCCGCCCGCCTCGGGTCGGCGCGCACCCAGTTCGGCAAAGCACAGCGCGCCGAGCAGGGTCAGCAGGCCACCCAGCACCCACGCCGCCAGCAATTCGGCCCCCGAATGCGTGCGCGCCGCCACCACCGCCGGGTTGAGAAAGATCCCGGCGCCGATCACGCCGCCGAGGACCAGCATGGTCGCTGAAAAACCGCCCATGCGGCGCACGTAACCGCCGTTTGCGTTCGCTGCCTGCGCCATGCGCGGACTCCCCGATCAGTCGCGCGAGCATGGCGGGGCGCTGATGCGGTGTCGAGGGGAAAGGCGGAAAGCGCGGATGCCCATGCAGCCAGGGAGCAAGTTTCCCCCCACACCCACTTCGTGAAAGATCCTTCGCTGCGCTCAGGATGACAGGCCGTTTTTCCTGCCTTTCCTGCGTTCAACTCCCTGCTTTCGGCTCACAAGGCGATCACCCCCTCGACGCAGGCCGCGCAGTGGCCGCCGATCCACACCGCGCCGTCAGCCTCGACCTGCACTTCGACGAAGCCGTCGCGGCCCACTTCGCGGCCCTGGCTGGCGCGATAGCGCGAGCCGATCGCCGCCAGCTCGCCGCGCTGGTGCAGCAGCGCGCCGATGGCCGCGTTGGCGCTGCC
>JAJYMF010000308.1 GCA_021787175.1 Pseudomonadota bacterium
TCCGAGCTGTTCGCCGAGGCGGCGCTGGATGTCGCCGTGCTCGAGGTCGGTCTCGGCGGCCGTCTCGATGCGGTCAACATCATCGATGCCGATGCCGCGATCGTGACCACGGTGGACCTCGACCATCAGGACTGGCTGGGCCGCGACCGCGACAGCATCGGCCGCGAGAAGGCGGGCATCTTCCGCGCCGGACGGCCGGCGGTGATCGGCGAGCGCGATCCGCCGCAGGGCCTGCTTGCGGCCGCGGCCGAAGCGCGGGCGCGGGTGCTGCGCACCGGGCGCGATTTCGACGTGCGGGCGCAGATCGATGCCTGGCGCTGGTGGTCGCGCGGGGACGGCGAGCGTGCCGACGGCGGCTATCCCTTCACGGATGAAGAGCCCGGCTCCGCGCTGACGATCGGGGAGCTCGCACTCGAGGCGCCGCATCAGATCGACAACGCCGCCGCCGCGCTGGCCGCGCTGTGGGCGCTGCGCGACCGGCTGGGCTGGAACGGCGCGGCCTATGTCGAGGGGCTGGCACAGGCGCGCCTGTCCGGGCGCCTGCAGCGCCTCGCGGATGCGCCCGAGCTGCGCGTGGACGTGGCCCACAATCCGCAGGCGGCGCGCGAGCTGGCGGCCTGGCTCGACGCGCATCCCGCGCGCGGGCGCACGCTGGCGGTGTTCAGCGCGCTGGCCGACAAGGACATCGCCGGCATTGCCGCGGCGCTCGGCGCGCGCATCGCGCACTGGCACGTGGCCGGCATCGTCGATGCCGGCGCGCGCGGACTGGACGCCGGCACGGTCGCGGCGCGGCTGGCGGCGGTAATTCCCGCCGAACGCCGCAGCACGCATGCCGATCTCGCCGCCGCGCTGGCCGCCGCGCGCGCCGCCGCGACGGCGCAGGACCGCATCGTCGCCTTCGGTTCCTTCCACGTGGTGGCGGCGGTTCTGGCCGGGAGCGAAGCCGGCGCGGGGGTATAATTCGCGCGCCTCGGTCCCGGGTGGTCCCATGGATGCAGCCTTGAAGCAGCGCCTGATCGGATTTGCCGTCCTCGCCGCGCTCGCGGTCATCGTGGTGCCGATGTTCTTTTCCGGCACGCCGCCCACCGGAACGGCCAAGGTCAGCCTCGGCATCCCGCCGGCGCCGGACGCCGACCTCAAGACGCGCACGCTCGATCTGGCCTTGCCCGGCAGTGCCTCTGCGCCGACGCCGACCGCGGTCGACGGTTCGATCCAGGTACCGCCGGACAAGCTGGCCACGGTCGATCTGGGCGGCGGCGGCAAGCCGGCCGAGGTGCTGCCATCGAGCCCCGCGCCGGTCCCGGCGCCGACTCCGACCGCCAAGCCTGCCGCGGCGCCCGCGCCGGTCATGCCGGTGCCCGCGGCGATCGCCGCAGCCGCACCGGAGCGCAAAGCTGCGGCGCTGCCCAAGCCTGCAGCGGTGCCGCCACCGTTGCCGGTCGGCACCGCTGCGCAGGGACGCTTCCTGGTCAGCCTCGGCGCCTATGCCGACGCCGGCAATGCCCAGGCGCTGGCTGCGCGCGTGCGCAAGCTGGGGTTCCCGGTCGCGACCCAGCCGATGCAGGTCGGCGGCAAGCCGGCCACCCGCGTCGAGGCCGGCCCGTTCAGCAGCCGCGCCGCCGCCGAGGATGCGCGACTGCGCATCAAGCAGGCCGAGCCGCGCGCGGCGGTGGCGCTGATCGCGGCGCCGCAGGACCTCAAGGCCGATGCGCCGGCGATCGCGGCTGCCGGTGACGCCGGCGGCTGGGTGGTGCAGCTGGGCGCGTTCGGTGCGGAGAAAGACGCCCGGGCGCTGCGCGACCGCCTGCGCGCGGCCGGTTTCGATGCCTACACCGACCATGTCTCCGGCCTGTCCGGACAGCTGCTGTACCGGGTGCGCGTCGGGCCGCAGACCCGGCACGAGGCCGCGCTGAGCCTGCGCGACCGCATCAAGGCGCAACTGGGCCTGAGCGGCATCGTGGCCAGTTATCCATGACCGCGGTGGCGCCATTGCGATGAACGTCGCCGATTACGCCATCCTCGCGGTACTCGCGCTGTCGGTGGTGATCGGGCTGTGGCGCGGTCTGGTCGCCGAGGTCATGGCGCTGGCGGTGTGGGGGGCGGCGCTGTGGGCGGCGTGGAGCTTCGGCGAGACCGTCGCGGCGCATCTGCCGGCCGGCATCCGCGAGCCGTCGGCGCGCATCTTCATCGCCTGGGGGCTGATCTTCGTGCTGGTGCTGATCGTCGGCGCGCTGCTGGCTTGGCTGATGCGCATGCTGGTGCAGGGCACCGGACTCAGCGGCAGCGACCGCCTGCTGGGCATGATCTTCGGGCTGGGCCGCGGGCTGGTGATCGTCACCCTCAGCGTGCTGCTGCTGGGCTTCACCCCGTTTCCGCGCGATCCGTGGTGGCAAAACTCGCGGTTGATCCCCACCTTCCAGAAGGCCGCCGCGATGGTCGGCGCGCGGCTGCCGGCGGGCGTGGCCCGCTACATCTCGTTTGCGCCGCCGCCGCTGCCCGCGCCGGCGGCGCTCCCGCCGCCGCGCGAAGCGGCGGCATCCTCCGGGCCCTGAAGGTCAGCGCATGTGCGGAATCATCGGAATCGTCGGTGCGGCGGATGTCGCCCCGCTGCTGTATGACGGACTGACCGTCCTCCAGCACCGCGGCCAGGACGCCGCCGGCATCGCCACCCTCGACGGCGCGCGGCTGCGCCTGCACAAGGGCGGTGGCCTGGTGCGCGACGTGTTCCGCCAGGAGCACATGCTCAAGCTGCGCGGCCGTGTCGGCATCGGCCACTGCCGCTACCCGACGGCGGGCAGCGACGACGACGCCGGCGAGGCGCAGCCGTTCTACGTCAACTCGCCCTACGGCATCGCCTTCGCCCACAACGGCAACCTCGTCAATACCGACGCACTGCGGCGCGCGATGTTCGAGGACGACCGCCGCCACATCAACACCGACTCCGACTCCGAAGTGCTGCTCAACGTGCTGGCGCACGAGCTGCAGGGTTCGCCGCCGCGCATGCTGACGCCCGAGCATCTGTTCAAAGCGGTGGCCGGCGTGCACGCACGCGCCCGCGGCGGCTACGCCTGCCTGGCGCTGGTGGTCGGCCAGGGCCTGCTGGCATTCCGCGATCCCAACGGGATCCGCCCGCTGGTGCTGGGCGAGCGCGAAGGCGCGGGCGGCCGCGAGTACGCGGTGGCTTCCGAATCGGTGGCGCTGGACATCCTCGGTTTCCACCGCCTGCGCGACGTCGCGCCGGGCGAGGCGGTGTTCATCACCCTCGACGGCCAGCTGCACACGCGCTGCTGCGCCGAGGGCGCGCCGCACACGCCGTGCATCTTCGAGTACGTGTACCTGGCGCGGCCCGACTCGATGATCGAGGACGTGTCGGTGTACAAGGCGCGCCTGCGCATGGGCGAGCGGCTGGCCGAGAAGCTGCTGCGGCTGATGCCGGATCACGACATCGACGCGGTGATCCCGATTCCCGACACCGCGCGCACCGCGGCCAGCTCGCTGGCGGCGGCGCTGGGCGTGCCGTTCCGCGAGGGCTTCGTCAAGAACCGCTACATCGGCCGCACCTTCATCATGCCGGGACAGGGCGAGCGGGCGAAGTCGGTGCGCCGCAAGCTCAATCCGATCGAGCTGGAGTTCCGCAAGAAGAACGTGCTGCTGGTGGACGACTCGATCGTGCGCGGCACCACTTCGAAGCAGATCATCCAGATGGCCCGCGACGTCGGCGCGCGCAAGGTCTACTTCGCGTCGGCGGCGCCGCCGGTGCGCTATCCCAACGTCTACGGCATCGACATGCCGGCGGTCTCCGAGCTGGTCGCGCACGGTCGCAGCGAGGAGGAGATCCGCGCCTTGCTGGGCGCCGACGGCCTGATCTACCAGGACCTCGACGACCTGATCGCCGCGGTGGCCGAGGGCAACGACAAGCTCGTCCGCTTCGACACCTCGTGCTTTTCCGGCGAGTACGTCACCGGCCTCGACGCCGGTTACCTCGACGCGCTGCAGTCGGCGCGCTCGGACGACGCCAAGTCGCGCCGCCGCAGTGCCTGAGCAGGCGCCGCGCCTGCGGGACCTCGCGCGCGAGTGCATCGACTGCGCCGATCCGGCGCGCAAGCTCGCGCTCACGGCCGTCGCGCATCGGGCGCTGCGCGAAGGCCGCGCGTCGCTGGGCGACGACGGCGCGCCGCCGCGGGTGATCGCCGCGCCGGGCCGTCCGCCGCGGCCGCGGCTGGTGCCGCCGCGCGACCTGCCCCGTCGTGGCCTCGGCACGCCCGACGGCCGCGCCGCGCTGGTGCACGCGGTCGCGCACATCGAGTTCAACGCCATCAATCTGGCCTGGGACGCGGTCTATCGCTTTCGCGCAATGCCGGACGACTACTACCGCGACTGGGCCGCGATCGCGGCCGACGAGGCGCGCCATTACGCGCTGCTGAGCGCGCGCCTGGCCCAGCTGGGCCATGCCTACGGCGACTTCGATGCCCACGACGGCCTGTGGCAGATGGCCGAGGCCACCGCCGGCAGCGTGCTGGCGCGCATGGCCCTGGTGCCGCGCGTGCTGGAGGCGCGCGGTCTGGACGTGACGCCGGGAATGATCATGCGGCTGCGCGCGGCCGGCGATGACATTACCGCCGATATTCTCGAAGTGATCCTGCGCGAGGAGGTGGCCCACGTCGCCGCCGGCTCGCGCTGGTTTCGCTGGTGCTGCGCGCGCGATGGACTGGAACCTGTGGCCACCTTTCGCGGTCTGCTGGAGACGCACCTGCGCGGGAGCCCGAAGGGGCCGTTCAACCTCGACGCGCGGCGTGCCGCGGGATTCGGCGAGGACGAACTGGCGGCGCTGGTAGCGTCTCTCCCCTCTGGCGGGTCCGACTTGCCGGGAAGGCATATCGCCCATCGGTAGTGCGGAATCGCCCGCCGGGTCTTGTGCGCAGGCGCAGCCGCCCGCACGCTGTGTCGATCCGAGGTGCCACATGTCCGCTCTGGAACGCCTGATCGAGCACTATGGCCTGCTGGTCGTCTTCGTCAACGTGCTGGCGGAGCAACTGGGCGCGCCGCTGCCGGCGTATCCGGCGCTGATCCTGACCGCGGCGTGGGTGACGCGCAGCGGGCAGCCGCTGTGGCCGATCTTCGCGCTGGCGCTGGCGGCCACGCTGCTGGCCGACAGCGTCTGGTACGCGGCCGGCAAGCACATCGGCCCGCGGGTGCTGCGCACGCTCTGCCGCATCTCGCTGTCGCCGGATTCCTGCGTCAGCAACACGCGCCGGCTGTACGGGCGCTGGGGCGCGCCTTCGCTGCTGGTGGCCAAGTTCATACCCGGCTTTGCCTCGATCGCCACCGCGATGGCCGGCGAGACGCGCACGCGGTTCGCCAGTTTCCTGCTTTTTGATGCGCTGGGCGCGGCGCTGTGGGCAGGCGTGGCGGTGCTGCTGGGGCGGCTCTTCAGCGGCGCGGTCGATCAGCTGTTGGCGACGCTGGCGGGACTGGGCCATCTCGGCCTGATCCTGGTGCTGGCCGCGCTGGCGCTGTATCTGGCGCGCAAGGCGTGGTTGCGGCAGCGCTTCCTGCGCGAGATCCGCATGGACCGCATCGGCGTCGACGATCTGGCCGCGCAGATCGAGCGCGGCGAGGCGCCGGTGATCCTCGACGTGCGTCCGCCGATCCACCGCGAGCGCGAGGGCTGGATTCCCGGCGCGCTGGCGATCAGTGACATCAGCGAGGTCGATGCCGACCCGCAGCGGGATCTGGTGATCTATTGCGCCTGCCCCAACGAGGCCTCCGCGGCCAAACTGGCGCAGCAGCTGAAAGCACGCGGCTATCGACGGGTGCGGCCGCTGGCCGGAGGCATCGACGCCTGGATCGCGGCCGGGCATCCGCTCGCACAGGTGCAGGAAGCGGCGCCCATCGTGCTGAACTGACAGTCCGCGACTTCGCCGCTGCCGGTGTTGACCACCGCCGGCAGCCGCGGGTCTGCCCGCGTCTGGCGCGGACCGCGGATCGCCTGCACAATCGCCGCGGGCGTCACGGCACGGTCATCGGCGGCGGCGACCCTGTGGACATCCCCGCAGGTGCCGCGGCGCGATCGTGTCGCCGGCGCCTGGACGACGCACAGGCCCGCGGAGACCCGTACCGGTGGAAAACACGCCCTCGCCGCACGCGCTGCACGTTCTCGACCAGACACCATTCTCCGGCTTTCACGCCCGCGCCATGATCACCACCGGCATGGGCGTGTTCACCGACGGCTACGACCTGATCTCGATCAGCGTGGTGCTGCCGCTGGTGCTGCACAGCCTCGGCGTCGCGAAACTCACCGGCTTCGATGCCTCGCTGCTGGGCGCGGTCGCGCTGCTGGGCTCGGCCGCCGGCGCGCTGCTGTTCGGCGCGCTGTCCAACGCCGGGCGCAAGCGCTACTACGGCATCGACGTGATGCTGATGGCCGTGGCCGCGCTGGCGCAGGCCTTCGTCGGCAATCTCTGGCAGCTGATCGCGGTGCGCGCGCTGCTCGGCATCGGCGTCGGCGCCGATTACGTGCTGTCGCCGATGATCATGGCCGAGCACGCCAACGCCCGCGACCGCAAACTGAATCCGGGTCTCTACTACGTGCGGTTATTCATGAACCTGCTGCTCATCAGCGTGCTCACCTTTTTTGTGATCCACACCGTTCTGTGGCTTATCCGCTCGCGCTATCACCAGGTGAAGAACCGGGCGGGCAACGGAGGAAACAATGCCTGAACTGGAAACCGCCGCGGAGACCGGTCAACCGCAGGAAACCGCCGCCGAGCGCTATTTCGTGCGCTTCTCGCGTGAACAGCGTTACCTGCACGCGGTGCTGTTCACCACCTTTCTGGGGCTGGCGGCCACCGGGCTGCCCATCCGCTTCAGCGACAGCTTCTGGGCGCGCAAGTTCGCGGCTGGGGTGGGCGGGTTCGGCGCCATTCTCTTCTTTCACAAGTTGTGCGCGGTGGTGCTCACCATCGCTTTCCTGGTTCATGTGAAGGACCTCTTCACGCGCGCTTTTATAAATCGCGAAAAGGGCATCTTCTGGGGGCCGACCTCGATGGTGGCCAACTGGAAGGATGCGCGGGACCTGGTTGGGCATATGCGCTGGTTTGTGGGCCTGGGGCCCAAG
>JAJYMF010000257.1 GCA_021787175.1 Pseudomonadota bacterium
CTGTGCGCCGGGCGTCTGCGCGCTGTTTGCGACGGCGGGGATCGCCGGCAGAGCGGGCGCCGGCTGCACCGAGGTCGTCGTTGCGGTCGCGGCCGGCGTGGCGCTACCGGATGCGGGCGTCGTCGTCGTCGTCGCTGCGGGGATGGTCACCGGCGCGTAGTCCGTCTGCCACGTCGTCCACAGCAGGTAGGTCACAAACAGCAGCGCAAAGACGAGGAACGTGCGCGTTTGGTTCATTGCGAGGTGGGTCCGGATGGGCGCCGAGGGCAGGCGGGAGGGCGCGGGACGACGGCGGGCGGTCAGCCTGCGATTGTGCCGGTCGGGGCTGCCGGCTTCAACGGCCGCAACCGCGGCCAGAGCCGGTCCAGTTCGGCGCGCAGGGCGGCGTTGTCGGCGCCGGCGGCTTCGCTGCGCGCGATCACCAGCAGATCGAGCGGCGGCAGACTGGCGCGCATGCGCCGAAACGATTCGCGCAGCTGCCGCTTGATGCGATTGCGTTCGACCGCGCGCTTCGACACCCGGCGCGAAACGGCCATCCCCAGTCGTGCGGTGGTGCCGGTGGCGGTCGCGTAGCGGATCAACACGTAGCGCCCGGCGAGGCGACCCGGCGCATCGCGCAGGGCCAGAAAATCAGCGGCGCGGCGGAGCCGCGTCGCCCGCGGCAGGCCGACGTCGCTCATCGGCGCGATTACGGGATCAGATGCTTGCGACCCTTGGCGCGGCGCGCCGAGAGGATCTTGCGGCCGTCGGCCGTCTTCATGCGGGCGCGGAAACCGTGCGTACGGGCGCGCTTGAGGTTGCTGGGCTGAAAGGTGCGCTTCATGGCGTCTGACCTCGAAAAAGACTCGGGATTGTCGGGTCGCGACCGCCGTGCTGTCAAGAATCCGCCGCTGCGGACCGGCGCGGCGGGGCTGCTACACTCGTTTGTCCTGTCGGCGCGCCGCGCCGTTTCTGCCCCACGGACCCTGCGAGCCATGAGCACACTCTGGCAGCGCTGCCTTGAACGCCTGGACGGCGAACTCAGCGCGGAAGACCTGCATACCTGGTTGATGCCGCTGCAAGCCCTCGAGGACGGCGAAGGGCTGCGTCTGTATGCGCCCAACGCCTACACCGTGGATACGGTGCGGGCGCAATACCTGTCGCGCATCGGCGCGGTGCTGGAACATCTGGTCGGCCATCCGGTGCCGCTGCGCATGGAGGTCGGCAGTGCGCGGCCGCGGCCGCAGCGCGCCAGTGCGGTCGCAGCCGCGGCGCCAGCAGCCCATGAGCCGGAGTTCGAGCACAACCTCGATCCCAACTACACGTTCGACACCTTCGTCGAGGGCAGGTCCAACCAGCTGGGCAAGGCCGCGGCGATGCAGGTGGCGCAGAATCCGGGCCATGCCTACAACCCGTTGCTGCTGTATGGCGGCACCGGCCTCGGCAAGACGCACCTGATGCACGCAGCCGGCAACCTGATCCGCAACCACAAGCCGGGCACCAAGGTGCTCTACCTGCGTTCGGAGCAGTTCGTCGGCTCGATGATCGAGGCCCTGCGCACCAAGAACATGGACGACTTCAAGCGCCGCTTCCGTTCGGTCGACGCGCTGCTGATCGACGACATCCAGTTTTTCGCCGGCAAGAACACCACCCAGGAAGAGTTCTTCCACACCTTCAACACGCTGTTCGACGGCAAGCAGCAGATCATCCTCACCTGCGACCGCTACCCCAAGGAAGTCGAGAACCTCGAACCGCGGCTAAAGTCGCGCCTAGGCTGGGGGTTGTCCGTGGCGATCGAGCCGCCTGACTTCGAGACCCGGGCGGCGATCCTGCTGGCCAAGGCCCACGGCAAGGGCATGGCGCTGCCGGAGGACGTCGCCCTGCTGCTGGCGCGGCGCATCCGCTCCAACGTGCGCGATCTCGAAGGCGCGTTGAACACGCTGGCCGCGCGCGCCAATTTCTTTGCCCGTCCGATCACCCTCGAGTTCGCCCAGGAAACCCTGCGCGACCTGCTTTCGGTGCACCAGCTCGCGGTGACGGTACCCAACATCCAGAAGACGGTCGCCGACTATTACCAGGTGCGCCTGTCGGATCTGCTGTCCAAGCGCCGCGTGCGCTCGCTGGCGCGGCCGCGGCAACTGGCGATGACGCTGGCCAAGGACCTGACCGAGCACAGCCTGCCGGAAATCGGCGAGGCCTTCGGCGGTCGCGATCACACCACGGTGATGCATGCCTGCAAGACCATCCGCAGTCTCTGCGACAGCGATGCACGGATGCGTCAGGATTGGGACAAATTGATCCGTATACTCACCGGGTAAAACCTGTGGACAAGTCATGGGGATGTTGGAGCGGCAAAGTTATCCACAGAGTACGCACGGGTCAGGAGCCTGCTTTCAAGCGCAAAGAGAACATACAAGTTATTGAATGCATTATAGAAAAAGGCCTTTTCCGCTTATCCACCGGGCCAGCAACAGCTACCCGCTCTTCTTTATCAACATAGCACTGGAACAGGACGCGCCATGCGATTCAGCATCCAACGAGAAGCCCTGCTCAAACCCCTGCAGCAGGTGGTCGGGGTCGTCGAGCGTCGGCAAACCCTGCCGGTCCTGTCCAACCTTCTGGTCCAGATCCGTGGCGATCGCTTGGCCTTGACGGCAACGGACCTCGAGGTCGAGATGGTCGCCGAAACCGAGGTGCTGCAGCCGGTGGCGGGCGAGATCACTCTGCCGGCGCGCAAGTTCTTCGACATCGTGCGCGCGCTGCCGGACGGTCTGCGCATCGAGCTCAAGCTCAACGGTGATCGCGCCGCACTGAGCGCAGGGCGCAGCCGGTACACGCTGGCCACCTTGCCGGCAGGCGAGTTTCCGACCCTGGACGCCATCGATGTGGTTGAGCGCGTGCAGCTGCAGGAGTCCGCGTTGAAGGCTTTGATGGACCGTACCGCCTTCGCGATGGCCAACCAGGATGTCCGCTACTACCTCAACGGCATGCTGCTGGATTTGCGCGAAAACGGCCTGCGCTGCGTCGCCACCGATGGCCATCGCCTGGCCATGGCAGAGACGGGTCTGTCCACGGGGGCGACCACCCGGAGGCAGATCATTCTTCCGCGCAAGGGCGTGATGGAACTGGGCGGTCTGCTCGAATCCGGCGACGCGGCGGTGGAACTCGAGGTGGCGCGCAATCATGTCCGCGTGCGCCGCGGCGACGTCGTGTTTACCTCCAAGCTGATCGACGGCCGGTTCCCCGATTACGAGGCAGTGCTTCCGATCGGGGCCGACAAGACCGCCGAGCTGGACCGCGACGCGCTGCGTGCGGCGCTGCAGCGGGCCGCCATCCTGTCGAACGAGAAATACCGCGGCGTTAAGCTGGAGCTCAATCCCGGCAAGCTGCGCATCGTGGCCCACAATCCCGAGCAGGAGGAGGCCGTGGAGGAGATCGAGGCGGACACCGCGATCAGCGATCTCGCCGTCGGTTTCAATGTCGGCTATCTGCTGGATGCTCTGGGCGCGTTGCGCAGTGAGCGGGTGCGCCTGAATCTGCGCGATGCCCAGTCGAGCTGCCTGATCCAAAGCGTTCCCGACGAGCAGGCCCGTCACGTGGTCATGCCGTTGCGCCTCTGATCGCGTCCGCGACGGAGCCCCTTCAGCGCCGAGCCGGCATCATGCGGCTCGGCGCTTTCCTGTGAGCCGCCATGCAGCTGGTCCGCCTGGTCATCGACGATCTGCGCTGCTTTCAGCACCTCGACGTGGCACTACGGTCCGGGATCAATGCCTTTGTCGGCGGCAATGGTGCGGGCAAGACCTCGCTGCTGGAAGCCGCGTATGTGCTCTCGCACGGGCGTTCGTTTCGTGCCGGGGCAGCCGAGGCGCTGCTCCGCCGGAGCGCAACCGCCTGGACCGTGCATGCCGAAATTCGCCACGCCACAGGGCAAGTGCAGCTTCTGGGCTTGACCCGTGACGCCGAAGGGTGGCGGGCACGAGTGGATGGTCAGCCGGTGGCGACCCTGGCAGCGATGATAGGGCACTGCGCTGTCATCTGTTTCGAGCCGGGCAGCCACGCCCTGATCGCCGGTCCGGCCGAGGAGCGGCGCCGCTTCCTCGATTGGGGCGTGTTCCACGTGGAACACGACTTTCAGCCCGTCTGGCGGCGCTATCGGCGCGCCTTGCGCCAGCGCAACGCTTTGCTACGCGGAATGGGGGAAGCGGACGACCATGCGCCGTGGGAACAGGAGTTGGCCCAGCAGGCGGAGTCTCTCGATGGTCTGCGGCGACGCTATCTGGATGCACTCGAACCCCTGCTCGCAGACCTGTGCGGCGCTTTGATCCCCGAACTGGGTGCGCCGATTCTGCACTACCGTCGGGGCTGGCCCGCCGAGGAGCCGCTGGATTCGGTTCTGAGGGGCTCGCGGGCTCGTGATCAGGCGCTGGGGCATACGCGCGCCGGGCCGCACCGGGCCGATTGGTCGCTGACATTTCCGGCCGCACCGTCGCGGGCGCAGCTGTCGCGCGGGCAAGCCAAACTGTCCGCGCTGTCCTGCTTGCTGGCCCAGGCGGATCTGCACGATCAGCGCACCGGCGATGCGGCGGTGCTGTGCATGGATGATCTGGCCTCCGAACTGGATGCCGCCCATCTCGATGCGGTCGTCGATCGATTGTGCGGGCGTGCGACGCACGTGCTGCCCACCGGCACGACCCTGGCGCCGGCGCTGGCCGGCGCGGCAACGGTGTTCCACGTGGAACACGGAGCAGTTCATCCGGTCTGAGCGGTCTGCGCGCCGAGGGCGCCCCTGTTACACTCGTGAGCTTGATTTGCGCCGCCAGCCGCGGTCGCGCCCATCTTCTTGGAAGCGCATGAGCACAGCCTACGACTCCAGCAGTATCAAGGTCCTCAAGGGTCTCGAGGCCGTCCGCAAGCGTCCCGGCATGTACATCGGCGATACCGATGACGGTACCGGCCTGCACCACATGGTCTTCGAGGTCGTCGACAATGCCATCGACGAGGCGCTGGCCGGCTATTGCGACCACGTCGAAGTGACCTTGCACGCCGACGGTTCGGTCAGCGTCAGCGACAACGGCCGCGGCATCCCGGTCGATATTCACCCGGAAGAGGGCCGTTCCACCGCCGAGGTGGTGATGACCGTGCTGCACGCCGGCGGCAAGTTCGACGCCAATTCCTACAAGGTTTCCGGCGGCCTGCACGGCGTCGGCGTCTCGGTCGTCAATGCGCTGAGCGACCATCTCTGGCTGCATATCCACCGGGATGGCCATGAGCATCTTCAGGAATACCGCCTCGGCGAACCGCTGTATCCGCTGAAGACGGTGGGCGTGTCGAGTCTGCGCGGCACGCGCGTGCGCTTCGTGCCCAGCCCGACGGTCTTCACCCACATCGAGTTCCACTACGACATCCTCGCCAAGCGCCTGCGCGAGCTGGCGTTTCTCAATTCCGGCGTGCGCATCGAACTCAACGACGAGCGCGTCGATCGCCATGACGTGTTTCAGTTCGAGGGCGGCATCCGCTCGTTCGTCGAGCACGTGGCGCACCTGAAGACCGCGCTGCATCCGAACGTGATCAGCATCGCCGCCGAGAACGAAGGCGTCACCGTCGAGGTCGCCATGCAGTGGACCGACGGCTATCAGGAAACGATGTTCTGTTTCACCAACAACATTCCCCAGAAGGACGGCGGCACGCACCTGACCGGCTTCCGCGCGGCGCTGACGCGCACCCTGATCGCCTATGTCGAGCAGTCCGGGCTGGCCAAGAACGCCAAGGTGCAGTTGTCCGGCGATGACATGCGCGAGGGCCTGATCGCGGTCCTCTCGGTCAAGGTGCCGGACCCCAAGTTTTCCTCGCAGACCAAGGAAAAGCTGGTCTCCAGCGAGGTCAAGGGCATCGTCGAGCAGGTGATGAACCACAAGCTCGAGGAGTTCCTGCTGGAAAATCCCGCCGAAGCCAAGGCCATCGCCTCCAAGGTGGTGGATGCCGCGCGCGCGCGCGAGGCCGCGCGCAAGGCGCGCGAGATGACCCGGCGCAAGGGCGCGCTGGACATCGCCGGGCTGCCGGGCAAGCTGGCCGATTGCCAGGAGAAGGATCCCGCACTGTCGGAGCTCTTCATCGTCGAGGGCGACTCGGCCGGCGGTTCGGCCAAGCAGGGCCGCAACCGCAAGACCCAGGCGGTGTTGCCGCTGAAGGGCAAGATCCTCAATGTCGAGAAGGCCCGCTTCGACAAGATGCTGGCCTCGGCCGAGGTCGGTACCCTGATCACGGCGCTCGGTTGCGGCATCGGCAAGGACGAGTACAACCCCGACAAGCTGCGCTACCACCGCATCATCATCATGACCGACGCCGATGTGGACGGCTCGCACATCCGCACCCTGCTGCTGACGTTCTTCTACCGGCAGATGCCGGAGTTGATCGAGCGCGGCTACATCTACATCGGCCTGCCGCCGCTGTACAAACTCAAGCAGGGCAAGCAGGAGATGTATCTCAAGGACGACGCGGCGCTGAACGCCTACCTGATCGCCAACGCCGTCGACGGCGCCGAACTGGTGCCGGGCGAAGGCCTGCCGCCCATTCGCGGCGAGGCGCTCGAGCGCCTGCTGCGTGATTACCAGGCGGCGCTGGATCAGATCGAGCGTCTCAGCAATCGGTGCGACGCGATCGTGCTCGAAGCCATGCTGGAAGGCGCCGCTCCCGATTTGCAGCGCTGGCAGGATCCGCAGGCGATGGCGGCATGGCTGGCGCTGCTGGGTACGCGCGTCAACGCCGGGGGGCTGGGCCGTCCGCGCTACACGCTGAGCGCGCGCGGTGTCGGCGGCGAGGCCGAGGCACTGCTGATCGAACGCGCCCAGCATGGGCTTGCGCACAGCTTCCTGTTGACGCGTGCGTTTTTCGAAGGTCCCGAATTCCGCGCCGTCGCCGAAGCGGCGCGCGCGCTGACCGGACTGCTGCAGCCCGGCGCCGAGATCCGCCGCGGCAACGCCGCGTTGCCGCTGCGCCGTTTCGCCGAAGCACGTGCGTTCCTGTTCGAGGAAGCCAAGAAAGGCCGCGCGATCCAGCGCTTCAAGGGTCTGGGCGAGATGAACCCCGAGCAGCTCTGGGAGACTACGGTCAATCCCGAAACGCGCCGTCTGC
>JAJYMF010000205.1 GCA_021787175.1 Pseudomonadota bacterium
ACAGCAGCGGCGAAGCGGTCGGCCTCGATTTCACTGCCTCGCGTTGTCTGGAGGACGGCCGGCCGCTGCCGGCGGACCTGTGGGACGCGGTGAGCCGCAACGGCCACTGGCGCGGCGAAGTCTGGAGCCTGCGCCGCGACGGCGAGCGCTATCCCGAATGGCTGAGCATCAGCGCGATCCGCGATCGCAACGGCGGCGTCCAGCGTTACGTCGCGGTGTTCAGCGACATCTCCGAGCGCCGCCGCTATCAGCAGCACCTCGAACACCTGGCGCATCACGACGCCCTGACCGGACTGGCCAACCGGCAGTCCTTCGAACAGCGTGCCACCGAGGCCATCGCCGGCGCAGCGCGCAGCGGCGGCCAACTGGCGTTGCTGTTCGTCGATCTGGACGGATTCAAGGCCGTCAACGACAGCTACGGCCACGCCTTCGGCGACCGGCTGCTGGCGATGGTCGCCGAGCGCATCAGCAGCCAACTGCGCGAAGGCGATTTCGCCGGCCGCATCGGCGGCGACGAGTTCACCGTGCTGCTCGACCGCCTGCACGATCGCGACGAGGCCACCCCGGTCGCGCGCAACCTGCTGCTGACGCTGGGCGAGCCCTATCCGATGCTGGAGCACGAGGTGTTCCTCTCGGCCAGCATCGGCATTGCCGGCTTTCCGCGCGACGGCGAAGATGTGCCGGCGCTGATCGCCAACGCCGACGCGGCGATGTACGCCGCCAAGGCCGATGAGCGCAACAGCTTCCGCTACTACGCGCCGGTGATGCACGCCTCGGCGCGCACCCGCCTGACCCTCGCCGGCGAGTTGCGCCAAGCGCTGGCGCGCGGCGAGTTTCGCCTGGCCTACCAGCCCAGCGTGCGTCTGCACGACCGCCGCGTGGTCGCGGTCGAGGCGCTGCTGCGCTGGCAGCACGGCGAGCGCGGCACGATTTCGCCGGCCGAGTTCATTCCGCTGGCCGAGAACCTGGGCCTGATCCGCACCATCGGCGAATGGGTGCTCGACAAAGCCTGCCGGCAGAGCCGCGCCTGGCTCGACGCCGGCCTGCCGCCGATCCGCATCGCGGTCAACATTTCCGCCGGGCATCTGCGCCACCCGCGCTTTGCCGAGCGCGTGCGCGCGGCGCTGGAGGCGCACCGCTGTCCGGCCGCGTCGCTGATGATCGAGATCACCGAGAGCGCCATCCTGCACATCGGCGAGCGCACGCAGCAGACGCTGGGCGCCCTGCACGCGCTCGGCGTCGGCGTGGCCGTGGACGACTTCGGCACCGGCTATTCGTCGCTCGCCTACCTCAAGCTTCCGGCAATCCGCTACATCAAGATCGACCAGTCGTTCGTCGCCGGCATCCCTCACGACGCCAACGACGTCGCCATCACCCGCGCGATCCTGGCGCTGGCCTCCAGCCTCAACCTGCAGCCGATCGCCGAGGGCATCGAAACCGAGGCGCAGCGCCAGTTCCTGCTGGACGCCGGCTGCGAGGAGGGCCAGGGCTATCTGTTCGCGCACCCGATGCCGGCGGCCGACATCGAGCAGCTGCTGCAGCGCGCGCGGGTCGCCTGAGCGACGGCCGGGCGACAGCGCAAACGCGAACATGCACGTGAACAGGCAAACGCGGCCGCCCGATTCGCGGCATTCCCGATGAGCGCACCCCGCGACGTACTGATCGCCTGGAGCGGCGGCAAGGACTGCCTGATGGCGCTGGCACGATTGGCTGCCGACCCGCGCTGGCGGGTCGTCGGCCTGCTGACCACGGTCACGCGGCCATTCGATCGCGTCGCCATGCACGGCATCCGCCGCGACGTGCTGCTTGCACAGGCGCGGGCCCTGCAACTTCCGCTGATCGAATCCGAACTGGACTGGCCGGCATCCGACGCCAGCTACGAAACGGCATTCGCCGCTTCGCTGGCGGTCGCGCGCGACCGCTGGCCCGAACTCGACCGGATCGCTTTCGGCGACCTGTTCCTCGCCGACGTGCGCGCCTGGCGCGAAGCCCTGCTGCAGCGATGCGGCTGGCACGGCGTGTTTCCGCTGTGGGGCGAGGACACCGCCCGGCTCGCCCGCGCCTTCGTGGCTGCTGGCTACCGTGCCGTGTTGACCTGCGTCGATACCACCCAGCTCGACGCGGACTTTGCCGGTCGCGACTTCGATGCCGCTCTGCTCGACGCTCTGCCGGCCGCCTGCGATCCCTGCGGCGAGCACGGCGAGTTCCACACGCTGAGCCATGCGGGGCCGTTGTTCGCCGCGCCCCTGCGCCTCGAACGCGGCATCAGCATCCGCCGTGAAGAGCGCTTCCAGTACACGGATTTCGCACTGACCACCGACTGACCCCGCCTGATCGGGCATGGGCCGGGTTTCACCCGGCACCCGAGGGCGCCGCTGACAAATATTTACAGTTGAATTACATCTTGCTAAGACTCGGTTCATCAATCGTTACGGTCGATTCAACTTGCCGTAAGGTCGAAGCGGGGATGCGGGGGCTGGGCCGTTCATGGACATGGCGACGCAGCGAGCAGTGCTCGTCGCACCTGCTGCAATCCCCTAGACCCAAACACCAACCACGACGAGGGGCTTATCCATGCGCAAGATCCAGAAGACCGTGATGGCCGTTGTTTCGACAGCCGGTCTGGTGCTCGCGGCACACGCAATGGCTGGCACGGTACGGCAATACAGCCAGAAAAATTCCGAGCTGGTGCCCACCGGCAAAGGCTGGGGCGAAGCCGCACTGCATGCGGCCCGGCCAAGCGGTAAAGCAAAACCCGGCAGCAACGGCATCAGTTATCACGGCGGTCCGCTGATTCTCAACGGCACCCACGTGTACTACATCTGGTACGGCAACTGGTCGGGCAACACCGCGACGACCATTCTCGCCAATGCCGCCTCGGGTCTCAGCGGTTCGCCCTATTTCAACATCAACACCACCTACTACAACGGCAGCGGCGTGCACGTCACCAACGCGGTCAGCCTGCTGCAGACCATGAACGACAACTATTCCTACGGTACGGCGCTCAGCGACAGCAACGTGCTGTCAGTGGTCTCCAACGCGATCAGTTCCGGGGCGTTGCCAAGCGACAGCAACGCCGTCTACTTCGTGCTGACCTCGGCCGACGTCAACGAGACCTCGGGCTTCTGCACCCAGTACTGCGGCTGGCACAACCACGCCAGCATCGGCGGCGTCGACATCAAATACGCCTTCGTCGGCAATCCGGACCGCTGCCCCAGCGCCTGCGAAGCCCAGTCCAGCTCCAGCCCGAACAACAACCCGGGCGCCGACGGCATGGTCAGCATCTTCGCGCACGAGCTCGAGGAGGCCACCACCGACCCCGATCTCAATGCCTGGTATGACAATCGCGGCTATGAAAACGCCGACAAGTGCGCGTGGAAATTCGGCACCGAATACACGACCAGCAATGGTTCGCTCGCCAACATGAGCATGGGCGGCTACAACTATCTGATCCAGCAGAACTGGGTCAACGCGTCCGGCGGCTACTGCGCGTTGCAATACTGATCGCTTTCGCGGTCCGTCTCGCCTATGGCAGATCGACCCGCACGCAGCAAACAAAACGCCCGCGTCGACCGACGCGGGCGTTTTTGCCGACAGCGGACGGTCAGTGTCCGGGAGCCGCTCGCGGCAAGCCGTCAGGGGACTTCCGGATGCCGAGATTCCAGGCCATGAACGCCGCAATGTCGGCGGTCTGCTGAATGCGCTTGTCGGTCGGCATGTAGCCGTGGCTGGTCTGCGTCTCGACGCGGATCAGGACCGGGTTGGCGCAACCCTGCGCATGCTGCATCGCCGCCGTGAACTTGTACGAGTGGCTGGGCACGACGCGGTCGTCGTGGTCGGCGGTGCTGATGATGGTCGGCGGGTAGCAGGTGCCGTCACGCACGTTCTGCAGCGGCGAGTACTTGATCAGCCACTGGAACGCCTTGGGGTTGTCCGGCGAGCCGTACTCCGGCTCCCACAGCGCACCGCCGGAGAATTTCTCGTAGCGCAGCATGTCGAGCACGCCGGCGCCGGCGTAGGCCGCGCCGAACAGGTGCGGATGCTCGGTGATGCTGGCGCCGACCAGCAGGCCGCCGTTGGAATAGCCCTCGATGCCCAGATGCGGCGTCGAGGTGATCTTCTCGCGGATCAGGTATTTGGCCGCCCAGGCGAAATCGTCGAACACGTTCTGCTTCCTGCCGAGCATGCCGGCGTGGTGCCAGGACTCGCCGTACTCGCCGCCGCCGCGCAGGTTGGCCACCGCGTAGACGCCGCCCATCTCCAGCCAGGCGGGCACCATCGGGCTGTAGCCGGGAGTGACACTGATGTCGAAGCCGCCGTAGGCATACAGCAGGGTCGGGTTGCTGCCGTCGAGCTTGAGACCCTTGCGTGCGGTGATGAACATCGGGATGCGGGTGCCGTCCTTGGAGCGGTAGAACACCTGGCGCGTCTCGTACCGTGACGGATCGAACGGCAGCTGCGGCTTGAAGAACACGTGATTGCCGGCGGTCGCCACGTCATAGCGGTAGACGCTGGCGGGGTACAGGAACGAGGTGAAGGCGTAGAACAGTTGCGGCGAGTCGGCCTCGCCGGAAAGCCCGCCGACCGAGCCGATGCCCGGCAGCGGCAGCTTGCCCTTGAGCCTGCCGTCGGGCGCGTACAGGCTGACTTCGCTCTTGACGTCGACCAGCCGTTCGACGACCACGTCGCCGCCGGCCAGCAGCGCGCCCTGGATCACGTCCCTGCCCTGCGGCACCACGGTGCGCCAGTGCGCTGCGGCCGGCTGATCGAGTTTGAACGCAACGATCTTGCCGCGCGGCGCATCGCGCGTGGTCAGCAGGTACACCGTATCGCCGAGGTTGCCGACCGGCGTGTAGCCGGCATCGTTGCCGGTGAACAACGGCTTCAGCGGCGCGCTCACGTCGGGATGCGCCGGATCGCCGAGATCGGCGACGTACAGCTCGTTGTGGGTCGAGGTGCCGTTGACCAGGTACACGAACAGGTAGCGGCCGTCGTGGCTGACGCTGCCGCCGATGATCCACTCGGGCAGGTCCGGGCGCGCGTAGATTTTGCGGTCGGCCGACTGCGGCGTGCCGAGCACGTGGTAGTACAGCGCCTGGTCGCGCACGCGATCGCTGATCGCCCGGCCCTTGGGCGGTTCGGGGTAGCGCGAGTAGAAAAAGCCGTTGTCGTCGCGGGTCCAGGCGATGCCGGAGAACTTCACCCAGCGCACGTCGTCGGCCAGGTCCCTGCCGGTGGCGACGTCGCGCACGTGCAGCGTTTCCCAGTCGGAACCGCCCTGCGACAGGCCGTAGGCGAGATAGCGGCCGTCGGGCGAGGGCTGGTCGTCGAGCAGCGCGATCGAGCCGTCCCTGGACAGCGTGTTGGGATCGAGCAGCTCGCGCGGCGTGCCGTCGAGGCCGTCCTGCACGTAAAGCACCGACTGATTCTGCAGGCCGCTGTTCTTGCCGTAGAACAGCTTGCCGCCCTTCAGCGTGGGCACGCCGACCTTGGGGTAGTTCCACAGCGTGGTCAGGCGCTGCTGGAGCCAGCCGCGCAGCGGAATGGCGTCGAGATAGCGCGCCGTCAGCGCATTCTCGGCGGCGACCCACTGCGCCACCGCCGGGCTGTCGAGATGTTCCATCCATTGATACGGCGCCGGCACCTTGACCGTGCCGTAGGTATCCACCGTCGCGGCGCGTTCGGCCGGCGGGTAGCTGAGCTTTTCGGCAACCGGCGTCTGCGCCATGGCCACTCCCGCGACGGCCAGCGCGAGGCCGGCCATGCTGCATGCGATCTTCCTCATCACATCCTCCCGTGCGGCGGGATGGGCGCTGCGTTCGCGATGCCCGCCTTCATCGCGATCGTTCGCATTATGGCTTGGCGCGGCGAACCCCGCCGCTCACCGCGGACGCCGGCCCAGGCTGACGCGTTCACGATCTTCGAGGTCGCGTTCGCTGGCGACCTCGACGTACCCCGCGGCCGCCAGCAGGTCGCGCACGGCGCTCCCCTGCTCCGATCCGTGCTCGAGCAGCAGCCAGCCCCCGGGCCGCAGATGAACGATCGCATCGCGCGCGATCGTGCGGATGGCAGCGAGGCCGTCATCGCCCGCGACCAGCGCCACGGCCGGCTCGAAGCGCAGATCGCCGACCGCGAGATGCGGATCGTCCGCGGCGATATACGGCGGGTTCGATACGATCAGATCGAACGCGGCTGCCCCCAGCGCCGCGCACCAGTCGCCGCGGGCAAAACCGATATTGGCCAGACCCAGCCGCGCGGCGTTGCCGCGCGCCACCGCCAACGCGGCGGCGCTGGCGTCGGTGGCCAGCACCTGTGCGCACGGCCGCTCACGGGCGATCACCAGCGCGATCGCGCCGCTGCCGGTGCCCAGGTCCGCCACCCGCACCGCCGTGTCCTCGGGCAGTCGCTCCAGCGCCAGCTCGACCAGGCGTTCGGTTTCGGCGCGCGGAATCAGCACCGAGGGCCCGACCTCCAGATCGAGCGTCCAGAATGCGCGTGCGCCGGTGAGATAGGCGACCGGTTCGCCCGCCGCACGGCGCTGCGCCAGCGCCGTGAAGGCGGCCGAAGACGCCGCATCCACCGCGTCGTCCGCGTGCGCATACAGCCAGGCGAGCGGCCGTTGCAGCGCGTGCGCCAGCAGCAGTTCGGCCTCGCGACGCGCCTCCGCACCTGGCAGCGTCCGTGCCGCAGCGGTCAGCAGGGTGCGCACGTCGGTCATCACGGGGGCCTGCGCGGAGGGATCGGCAGCCGCAGATGGTAACGGGCGCCGGCGGTGGGCGATGCACTGCGGCCGCCGGGACGCGGCATGCATTTCCATCGGCTGCAACGATTGCTAGGATGCGAACGATAGACAAGGTGAATCAACCGTCATGAACCTGCGTGATCTGCGCTATCTCGTCGCTCTTGCCGAGCACCGCCATTTCGGACGCGCGGCCGAAGCCTGCTTCGTCAGCCAACCGACGCTGTCGACGCAGATCCGCAAGATCGAGGATGAACTCGGCGTCACCCTGGTCGAACGCACGCCGCGCAAGGTGCTGCTGACCGAATGCGGGCGCGAGATCGCCCAGCGCGCGCGCGCGGTGCTCAACGAGATCGAGCAGATCCG
>JAJYMF010000332.1 GCA_021787175.1 Pseudomonadota bacterium
GTGGTCGCACCTCGATGCCTGCAGCGATCGCGGCGCCCGCGAATTGCTGCGTGCACGCGCCGCCGAGATCAGCGCGGTCGCGGCGGCCGAGCTCGCGCGCGATCTCGACACGCCGGCGGATCTCGATCCTTTGCCCTAGGAAAAGGTCTTGCATGGCCGCGCCCTGCTGCGCCGCACGCGCCCTTCACGCGCGATGGGGGCAGGCGCGGATGCAGCGCAGCGGAATCCGCTACGCGTGCGTCGATGCCGCTCCCGGATTGCGGCCTGCGGCCTTCATCCGTGCTGCGGGCTGCACATCAACGCGTCGCCGGCGCGGCCTGTCTCCACACCGCGCCCTGCGGATCGAACTCCACCGTGCACCGCTCTCCGGCGCGCGCACCGATCCCGCACACCGCCAGCGGGCCTTCGGCGAACGGCGTCAGGCCGAAGGCCTGCTCCAGTTCCACCTCGTTGATCGCCGCGGTGATGAAGGCGCCGAGGCCGTGCTCGGTGGCGGCGAGGTAGAGATTCTGCGACAGGTGCCCGGCCTCGAGCACGATGGCGCGGTAGATCTTCGGGTGATTGCGGTACTTCCAGTGCGAGCGCGGAAAGCGAGCGCTCAGCACCAGCAGCACCGGTGCGGCGGCGAAATAGTCCTGCCCGGCCACGGCGACGAGCGCCAACGCCCGTGCAGCGGGCGCGTCCAGCAGGCGCAGGCGATCCAGCGCGTGCGCGCCGACGTGGTAGTGATAGAGGCCGGACTCCAGACCCTCGACGCGCTGCACCAGCAGGTAGGCCTCGAGCGGATGCAGCGCGCCACCCGAGGGACTCATCTTCTTCACCGCGACCGCGCCGGGCGCCAGCGTCTCCTCGCCCTGCGCGCCGAACACGCGCTTGAGCAGCGCCGACAGCGTCGCCAGCGGCAGCGCGGCGGCGGGATCGAAGTTGCGGCAGGTCGCGCGCCGCGCCAGCAGATCGTCCAGCACCGTGCGCACCGGCGCCGGCAGCGCGCAGCGCGTCTGCGCATCGGCGCGGGTGTGATAGTGCGGCGGCGGCGCGCCCTGCGCGGCGACCAGATCGCTCACCGCCTCGAAACGCGCCTCGCGCCGCGCGGCCTCGCTGTCGGTGCCGCTCCAGCGCGAACCGGCGTGCGCCAGCGCGTTCAGCGGATGCCACCAGCCCGCGCGCAGTGCCTGCTCGGCGGCGGGCTCGGCGCCTTCCTCGATCAGCAGGCCGGCGTCGAGCAGCTCGCGCAGCGTCGCTTCGGACACCTGCACGGCGATCTGCGCGCGATCCGTCCACTGCGACTCGCCGATCTGTCCCAGCGCCAGCACCGCGGCGGGACCGAGCGCCACCTCGCGGCCGAGGTGCGGCGCCAGCGCCACCCACTCGGGCTCCACGCGCAACGGGTTGCCGCCGCCGAGCAGTGCGCCGAGGTCGAGCGTCAACCGCTCGCGCGGCTGCAGAAACAGCGCGGCGCAGCGGCGCAGGCGGCGGTATGCGGTGGGCATCGTGCGGGTCCGGTCGGGATTGACCGCGACAGCGGTCTCCGCCTAGCCTGCCTCAAATCCGACAGGGGGCACCAGCATGATCAAGGGCAACGCCACACCGCAACAGATCGAAGCGATCCTCGACCGCCTCGCCAGCGACGACGCCTTCCGCGAACAGATGCTGGGCGATCCGGCTACAGCGCTGAAGGGCTACGGGCTGGAAGTCGATCCCGCCCAGGTGCCGGCGGTGCGCAAGCTGCCGTCGAAGCACGCGCTAACCACGCAGAAGCAGGCCTTGCGCGAAAAGATCGGCAGCCAGCTCGGGCTAATGGTCTTCATGCTTAAGTAGCAACGGGATTTGCGAGATCATGGGAGATCTCGCCCTTGGTCTGATCCAGCAGGCGTCGAGCCTCGTGTTCGGCCAGCATGTTCATAACCAAGGTGAGGCCGCCTTCGGTTTCGGCAACTGCTTCACCGCGATGGCCCACCAGCCAGCTGGCCTGGGCCCTCGCTCTCTTGACGTCCCCGACAAGGCGGTAGGCGCGCATCAGTGCCGCATGGGTCTGAGCGTACTCGCGCCCGTCGACAAGACCGTGCAGACAATCGATGCGTGCCTGCGGAACGTCGGCGTGGCTGACTTCGCAGTCCGCGCTGCGCCACAACGCGTTGCGGAGATAATAGTCGTTTCGATCGGCAACGCCGCGTACGGCGTCCAGTGCAGATCGCGCGAGCGATATATCGCCTTGACGCGCCGCCAGCATGGCGGCCAGTTCCAGATTGATGATCGGACCATTGTCGACATGCAGCGGGTCGGCATCAAATCGTGCGCGCTCTGCCTCGACATAGATTTGTAGGCGCTTGACCATCGGCTGGTGCATGGCCCCATCGAGGATCAGCCGCGCCAGCTGAAAACGTGCTTGCTGGCTTGGGGTCAGATGCTGGACGTTCTTCAGCTGTTCTTGCGCGTCGATGAAACCACCCTGATCGGTCATCAGCGCGGCACGTACATAGCGGCGCTCGTTGAGTACCGTGGCCGGCAGCACTGATGGCACTGCGTCGAGTCGTTTTTCGACCGCGGCGTAATCCTGGGCGGCAAGATCGGGAAAGACATCCTCGAAATGCGGAGCGAAAGCTCCCAGGCTACGGCCTTGGGTGACGCTGCGTCGTGCAGCCGGAATGTCGCCAACGGCCGTTTGCGCAAACGCGGCACCGAACCAGCTGATGCCGCGAAGTGGGTTTCTGGATCGGGCAATGATCAAAAAATGAGGAATGGCGCGCGCTGGCTCGTGCTGGTACCAGAGTTCGGCCAAACCGATGTTCTGCTGGGCCGAGAGCATGTCCGGGTAAAGTTTCAGCGCCAGCGTCCAAGCGTCGAGTATTGCCTGTGGATTCTGAAAGAAGGCGAGCGCACCCTTGAGCGCAAGCTGCTCACGCAGGCTCAAACGCGACTGATCCGCCAGCGCTTTCTCCAGACTCGCGTAAGCCTGATCTGGTTGATTGAGATAAGCGAGCTGAAACATTGCCAGACGACCCCAGGCCATGGCGAAGTGGGGGTCGATGTGTATCGCCTCACGCAGCAGCAATTCGCCGTCGTGCAGCTTGCCGCTGCCAATCGCCTTTTCGGCTTCGGAGAACGCCCGCAACGCATCCAGGTTCGAGGTGGTGATGTCGGCCAGCGGCGCGGCGGTGCGGCCGATCGAGGCCAGCGACTCGCCGAGGTTGCGGCGCACCGCCGCCAGCACGCGGTCGGTGGCGGGCAGCAGCTGGTTGGCGTCGCGCGCGGTGGCGGCATCGCTGTAGACGGTGGCGCCGTTTTGCGGATTGACCACCTCGGCGGCCACCTGGATGCGCCCGCCGACCGCGGTCAGGGTGGGCACGATCACCGCGCGCGCGCCCTGGCGCTGCGCGATCTCGATGCCCAGCCGGCGCCCGACGCGCGCGTCGGGCGGCTGGCGCATGCGCTTGAGCGTGTCCTGCATCTCCATGTCCGGCATCACGTTGACGTATTGCGACTGCGACAGGCCGACGCGCATGGCGCTGTCCAGGGCGTCGTCGAGCCGCGGCAGGCCGGAACGGTTGTCGACGCCGGCGACCACCACCCAGTCGCGCGCGGCGAAGGCCAGCGCCGGGCGCGAGCGGGTGGCGATCCAGCCGCCCGCGCCGATCGCCACCGCCAGCAGCACGGCCTCGGCGGCCAGCGCGGCGGGGCGCCGCCACCACGGCACTTCGCGGCGGGCGTTGCGTCCCGACGGCGGCGCGCGCAGGGGCGCCAGGCCCTCCTCGCCGACCTCGACGATCTCCACCGCCTCGGCCGCGCCCTTGAAGCGGTAGCGGCCGTGCTGGCGCCAGCGCACCCGTGTGCGACCGCCGCCCAGCTCGCCCTGCGCGCGCTGGGTCAGCGCCGCCGCGGTGCCGGACAGCAGCACCTGGGTCGGCAGCGCCAGCTCGGCGATGCGCGCGGCGACGGGTTTGGCGAAGCCCTCGACCTCGATCGGCTTGGCGCCGCGGGCGACGTCCTCGGGGCTGTTCTCCCACACCACCACATCGCCGACGTGGATGCCGACGCGCGCGCGCAGCGCCACGCCCTCGGCGGCGGACAGGTGGCGCAGGCCGCGCTGGTAGTCGAGCGCGAAGGCGACGGCGTGGATCGGCCGCTCGAACAGCAGCAGGAAGCCGTCGGTCTTGTCGATCTCGCGGCCGCCGTGCTGGTCGAGCAGGGCGCGCGCCAGACGGTCGTGCTTGCGCACCAGTTGCGCGGAGCGCGAATCGCCCAGGTTTTCCACCAGCGCGGTGGAATCGGCGATGTCGCAGACCAGCAAGGTGCGCAGCTGCGGCGCCTGCAGACTGGCGGCGTCGGGGGCGGATTCGCGGCCGTCCATGGATGCGCCCTCAGTCCGCCGCCGCGACATCCGGCACATTCCAGCGGTTGCCGCCGGCGCTCTTGACGCGATACAGCGCGGCGTCGGCATCGCTGTACCAGACCGACCAGCCGCGATCGGGCCGGCACAGACCGCCGCCGACGCTGACGGTCAGGCGCAGCGAGGCGGCGGCCCCCGGCAGGCGCATGCGGCGCAGGGTTTCGACCACCGCGGCCGCGCGCGCCTCCAGCTCGGCGTGGTCGCGCACCACCGCCAGCAGCGCGAACTCGTCGCCGCCCAGGCGGCAGGGCAGGTCGTGGTAGCCGCACAGCGCGGACAGTTCCTGCGCGACGCCGCGCAGCACGGCGTCGCCGACGAGGTGGCCGTGGCGGTCGTTGACCAGCTTGAACTCGTCGATGTCGATCAGCAGCAGGCCCAGGCGGCGCTCGCCGACCAGCAGCTCGGGCAGGCGATCGAGATGGCGGTAGAGGCCGCGCCGGTTGCACAGGCCGGTGAGGTCGTCGGTGCGCACCTGGTGCTGCGCCAGACCCAGCTCGTCCTGCGTCTGTCGCAGCGAGTCCAGAGTGAGCATCAGATCCTCGTTGCGGCGGCGCAGGTTGGCGATCAGCTGCTGCTCGCTGGCCACCAGATAGGCGAACGAGCGGCGCATGAAGTCGGCCACCACGCGCGGCGCGGCGGCCAGCACGCGTTCGAAGCCGTCGAGGTCGAGCACGCACACCACGCCGGGCTGGGTGGCGGTGGCGCTGGCCACGCGCGCATGGTCGCCGACGAACAGCACCAGTTCGCCGAAGAACTCCCGCGGGCCGAGCAGCTTGTCCGACGTCTCGCCGCCGAACTCCAGCAGCACCTGGCCGCGCTCGATCAGGTACATGCAGCGGCCGGTCTCGCCGCGGCGGATCAGTGCGTCGCCGGCGGCGACTTCGCGGCGCTGCGCGAACGAGGCGAACAGCGCGAACTCGGCCTCGCTGAGGCAGCGCGGCAAGGCGCCGGACGGCGCGCTTGCGGCCCCATCCGCGGCGGATTGCTGCTGCTGCATCTGTCCGGTCACGACCACCCATCCCCCCCTGCGGCGAGCCGTCGGCCACCATACCAGAGCCGCACGCCGCAACGCAGCGGGTCTCATGCCTCGTTGCGTTCGATCGATACGACGAGTAGCCCGGATGGAGCCCCATGGGGACGGAATCCGGGGCTCGAGCAGCACCCTTCCCGGATTCCGCTGCGCTGCATCCGGGCTACACGGTGTCCTGATCGCGGACGGGCCTCAGGCAGCGCTGGCGCGCGGCGTGGCGCGAAACTGCGCTTCCTCGGTTGAACCTGCCAGCGCCGACAAGGACGACAGCCCGCCGGCGATCACCTGGTTGACCTGGTCGAAGTAGCCGGTGCCGACCTCGCGCTGATGCTTGACCGCGGTATAGCCGTCCTTTTCGGCGGCGAACTCGGCCTCCTGCAGCTCGACGTAGGCGGCCATCTGCCGGTCGCGGTAGCCGCGCGCCAGCCGGAACATCGAATAGTTGAGCGCGTGAAAGCCGGCCAGGGTGATGAACTGGAACCGGTAACCCATCGCCGCCAGATCCTTCTGGAAGCGCGCGATGGTGGGCGCATCGAGATGTCGCTTCCAGTTGAAGCTGGGCGAGCAGTTGTAGGCCAGCAGCTTGCCCGGAAAACGCGCGTGGATGGCCTCGGCGAAGCGGCGCGCCTGGGCCAGGTCGGGGGTGCCCGTCTCGCACCAGACCAGGTCGGCGTACGGCGCGTAGGCCAGCCCACGGCTGATCGCCTGGTCGATGCCTTGACGCGTCTCGTAGAAGCCCTCGACGGTGCGCGCGCCGGTACAGAACGGACGATCGACCGGATCGATGTCGGCGGTCAGCAGGCCGGCGCCCATGGCGTCGGTGCGCGCGACGATCAGGGTCGGCACGCCGGCGACGTCGGCGGCGAGGCGCGCGGCGACCAGCTTCTGCACCGCCTCCTGCGTGGGCACCAGCACCTTGCCGCCCATGTGGCCGCACTTCTTGGCGCTGGCCAGCTGATCCTCGAAGTGCACGCCGGCGGCGCCGGCCTCGATCAGGTGCTTCATCAGCTCGTAGGCGTTGAGCACGCCGCCGAAGCCGGCCTCGGCGTCGGCCACGATCGGCAGCAGCCAGTCGATGCCGTCCTGGCCCTCGGCGTGGTGGATCTGGTCGGCGCGCAGCAGGGTGTTGTTGATGCGGCGTACGACCTCGGGCACCGAATCGACCGGATACAGAGACTGGTCGGGATACATCGCGCCCGCGCTGTTGGCGTCGGCGGCCACCTGCCAGCCGGACAGGTAGATCGCCTGCAGCCCGGCCTTTGCCTGCTGCAGCGCCTGGTTGCCGGTCAGCGCGCCCAGCGCGTTGACGAACTCGAGTTCGTGCAGCGAGCGCCACAGGCGCTCGGCGCCGCGCCGGGCCAGCGAGTGCTCGACGTGGACGGTGCCGCGCAGGCGCACCACGTCCTCGGCCGCGTACGGGCGCGTGACGCCGTTCCAGCGTGGATTGTTCTGCCAGTCTAAGGTGAGCTGCTGAGCGGTGGACTGCGTGGTGGCGATCATGGCGTTTCCTCGGACAGTGGAGACGTGAAAGGTGAGTGGTGAACCGCGCAGCCCGGATGAAGGCGCGTCAGCGCCGCAATCCGGGACGGACGTCGAGCGCCGCATCGACCGCGGCGCTCGACCCGGATTCCGCTGCGCTGCATCCGGGCTGCGCGCCAGGGA
>JAJYMF010000367.1 GCA_021787175.1 Pseudomonadota bacterium
GTTGTTGGGCCCGGGCGTGCCGCTGATCACACAGCTGGTGGGCGAGGGCGGGCTGGCCGCACCGCCCAGGTTGATGCCCTGATTGCAGGCCAGCACGTTGCCGCTGGTGTCGGTCAGGAACACGTCTTAGTCGTTGGGATCGTTGGGCGTGCTGCTGGTGGGATTGGGGATCCAGGTGTCGTCCCATTGCAACAGATAGGTCACCGTGTCGCCCGCGGCCACCGGAAACGTCATGCTGGTGTTGGGCGCGCCGGCGGTGCCGAAGTTCTGCGCCTGCGTGTACTTGACGCCGTTGATGGTGACGTTGACCGGCGTCGGGGTCCAGGTGCCGCTCCAGAACTGCTGCGCGTCGTTGCCGGCCGCGCTGACCAGACGGATGGCGGGATGCGCGATGGCGAAGTTCTTCACCGCGGTGGCGAAGCCGCCGTCGGTGAACAGGGCCACGCCGGGGAAGCCGAGATCGTCGGCGATGATGTTGGGCGTGAAGCCGCCGGTGCCGGCGGCAAAGTCGTTCAGGCAGGTGACGAAATCGACCGTGGTCGCCGGCCCGCAGAAACCGAGCTTCGCGCCCGGAGCCATGTCGTAGACGATCTCCATCATTGCCGTGCCCTCGAACCCCGAGCCCGGCAGCTTGGCGTCGACGTAGGGCGCCGGATTGGTCGGCAGATCGCCGGTGGCCTGATCCTGCGCAATGTCGCCGGCACCGTCGGAGATGATGCCGACCGAGATGCCGGATCCGTTGAGACCGGTCGCCTGGCGGAACTGCGCCGTGCCGAGGATCTGGTCGCCCTGGGTGGTGACCGAGCCGCTGCGCGGCTGCGCGCCGACCGGCGGCAGGTTGCGCCGCGATACCGCGTAACGCGGCAGGGTGATGCGGGTGACCTGCGGCAGCGCGGCCAGCTGATACAGCGCCGTCGCCGGCACCCACGCCTGCACCACACCGAGTTCGCTGCTGGCGCGGATGCCGGTTGCGCCCAGTGCGGTCAGTGCGCTCGCCGCGGGTGCTCCCACCGCGCGGTCGAAGCCGAGGTAGACCTGCACCTGGCCGCTGCCGTTCCAGCGCGCGGCCAGCGGGGCGGGGCCGCGCGGCTGCCGCTGCTCGGCCAGCGAGCGGGTCATCAGCGTGCGGGCCCGCGGCGTGCCCGAGGCCGCCGCGATCGCGGCGACCGGCGGCGCCAGCTTGGCGACCGCCGCGGCGGAGGGCGCGCTGTTCATGGCGTGCAGCGAACCCGCGGCGAGCAGTGCAGTCAGTGCCAGCAGCAGCGCTGGCCGAAAGAGATGGCGCATCGGTGAACTTCCCCAAGGATGTGTTGCCGTGGACGCAGAGCCGACCCTCCCCCGGAGTTTCCGGATCCCTGTGGGCGACACTGCGCGATTTCGCCCCGACATCGGGCTGGCCTATGCTAACCGTGTCGTTCGCGCCACGCGTGAACGGGGAGACTTTACGAAATGACAGCCTTGCGGCGGCGCGGACACGAGCACGGTTTCACCCTGATCGAGATCATGGTGGTGGTGGTGATCATCGCCGTGCTGGCGACGCTGATCCTGCCCAACGTGATCGGCCGCGCCGAGGATGCGCGGCTGGCCAAGGCCAAGGCCGACATCCGCGCGCTGGACTCGGCGCTGGCGATGTACCGGCTCGACAACGGCCACTACCCGTCCACCGACCAGGGCCTGCAGGCGCTGGCGAAAAAACCTTCGGGCGATCCGCCGGCACCCGACTGGCGCGCCGACGGCTACATCCGCACGCTGCCCGACGACCCCTGGGCGCATCCCTACGAGTACCTCAGCCCCGGCCAGCACGGTCCCTACGACCTGTGGTCCGACGGCCCGGACGGCGTGTCGGGGACCCGGGACGACATCCAGAGCTGGAACCTGAAGTAGCGCCGCGCGTGATCGCCGCACCCGCCGCCGCCACCGGGCCTGCGCGCAGGCCGCAGGACGATGCCGGGTTTTCGCTGGTCGAGATGATGGTGGTGATCCTGATCATCGCGGTGATGACCAGCGTGGCCATGCTCAGCCTGTCGTTCGGCAGCCGAGACCGTGCCCGGCTGGCCGCCACGCAGCTGGCGGGCGTGCTGCGCAGCGCGCGCGAGGAGGCCGCGATGCAGGGACGCAATCTCGCGTTCGGTTTCTGGCAACACGGCTGGACCTGCTACGAGCTCAACGCCGCCGGTGCCTGGCAACCCTTGCAGGATGATCGCCTGTTGCGCCCGCGCACGCTCGACGACGGTCTCGCGCTGACGCTGCGCCTGCAGGGCGAGGAGGTGCGACTGGCCGCGCGGGCGCACACCCATCCGCAGGTGTTCGTGCTGTCCAGCGGCGAAATGGAGCCGTTCGTGCTGGAGCTGCGCGAGGACGCGCGCACGCGCGCACGGCTGACCGGCAGCGCGCTGGGCCGGATCACGCTGGAGGACGCGCATGCGCGCTGACGTTGCCGGTGCGCGGCGCGCGCACGGCTTCACGCTGCTCGAGGTGATGGTGGCACTGCTGATCGTCGCGCTGGGGCTGGCGGCGGCGGTGCAGCTGACCACGCTGGCCGCGGACAACGCGCGTGCGCTGTCGCGACGCACCGAGGCCGACTGGGTGGCGATGAACCGGCTGGGCGCGATGCAGCTGGCCGGCGCCTGGCCGGCGGACGGCAGCACCCAGGGGCACAGCGTCATGGCCGGCCGCACCTGGTACTGGCGTCAGCAGGTGCAGGGCGCCCCGCTGCCCAATCTGCGCGAGGTGGTGATCGAGGTGCGCGACCGGCCCGAGGGCCCGGCGCTGGTAACGCTGCATACCCTGGTCAGCCTGGCCGCGAGCGGCCCGCCATGAACCGCGCCCGCGGCTTCACGCTGATCGAGCTGCTGGTGGCGGTGGCGATTTTCGCGCTGATGGCCGCGCTGGCCTATGGCGGGCTCGATACGCTGCTGCGCCAGCGCGGCGAGCTCGAGACGCACTATCGCCGGCTGCATACGCTGCAGCGCGCCTACGCGGTGCTGCAAGCGGACTTCACGCAGGCCGCGCCGCGCCCGGTGCGCGACGAGCTGGGCGGTCCGCTGCCGGCGCTGCGCGGCGACCCCGACGGCACGACCCTGGCGCTGTCGCGCGACGGCTATCCGAACCCAGCCGATGTGCGACGCAGCCGGATCATCCGCGTGCGTTACAGCCTCGACGGCCGGCACCTGCTGCGCCTGCAGTGGCCGGTGCTCGACCGCGCGCCGGGCGAGGCACCGCCACCCGACACCGTGCTCGATCACGTCGAGTCGCTGCAGTTCCGCTACCTCGACGCGCAGGGCAACGAACAATCCAGCTGGCCGCCGGCCGGCGCCGGCCCGCAGTCGCCGCTGCTGCCGCGCGCGGTACGGGTGACGCTGCGGATCGACGGGCTGGCCGGGCCGGTGACATGGCTGTTCGTGCTGCCATGAACGCGCCCCGTCGCCAGCGCGGCGTCGCGCTGCTGATCGCGCTGCTGGTGGTCGCCATCGCCGCCACCGCGATGGCCTATCTGGCCTGGGACCAGACGCTCGCGATCCGCCGCAGCGAGGACCGCATCGGGCTGGATCGCGCCTGGGCAGTCGCGCTGGGCGCCGAGGCCTGGGCCGCGCAGGCGCTGGCCGACAACGCGCGCCGGCATGGCGGCGAGGTCGACCTGACCCAGCCCTGGGCGCAGCCGCAGCGGCCGCAGATATTCGGCGGCGTCGAGGTCAGCGGGCAGATCGAGGATCTGCAGGGCCGCTTCAACCTCAACACCCTGGTCGCCGGCGCGCAGCCGGTCGCGGTCGAAATCGCGCGCTTCCGCGCGCTGCTGGCGACGCAGCAGCTGCCGCCCGATCTCGTTGTGCCGGTGATCGACTGGATCGACCCCGACAGCCTGGCCAGCGGCAGCGCGGGCGCCGAAGACGACACCTACCTCGGCCTGACGCCGCCCTACCGTGCGGCCAATCAGCCGTTTGTCAGCGCTTCCAGCCTGCGTCTCGTCCGCGGTTACACGCAGGCGGCCTATGCGCGCATCGCGCCCTGGATCACCGCGCTGCCGGGCGCGACCGCGATCAACGTCAACACCGCGTCGCAGCCCGTGCTGATCGCGCTGGGATTGAGTCCGGCGCAGGCGCAGGCGGTGCTCGCGCTGCGCGCGAAACAGCCGTTCACGACGCTGCAGCAGTTTCTCACCAGCCCGCCGCTGCAGTCGGCGGCGGTCGATCCGGCGCTGCTTGGCGTCGGCAGTCAGTATTTTCTGGTGCGCATCGAAGTCCGCCGGGGCCGTCTGCGCACCACGCTGGCGAGCGTGCTCGAAGTCGGCAATGGCGGTAAGGTCCGGGTTCTGCTGCGCTCGCGAAACACCTTGCCCTGATGGATACCCTGCTGCTGCGCTGGATCGACGATCAGCATGCCGACTGGCGCCTTGCAGGCGTATCCGGTCGCGGCGGCCTGGCGGATGCCGCACCGCTGACGCGCGGCCGGCGCGTGCTGCTGCTGGTGCCCGGCGAAACCGTGCTGCTGGCGCAGACGGCGATGCCCAGCTGCAAGCCGGCGGAGATCGCGCGCGCCTTGCCCTACGCGCTGGAGGAATGGCTGCTCGAGTCGCCGGAAACCCAGCACTTCGCCTGGCAGCGCACGGCGACCGGTGTGGCAGCCGCGGTCGTCGCACGTGCCACGATCGAGCATTGGCTCGCGCAACTCGGCGAGGCCGGCATCGAGCCCGACCGGCTGCTGCCCGACACGCTGGCCCTGCCGTGGGCCGCGGACCGCTGGAGCCTGCTGTGCGAGTCGAACGATCCGGATGCACGCGTGCTCGTGCGCAGTGGTCTGCACGACGGCCTGGTCTGCACGCGGGCGAATCTGCCGCTGGTGCTCGCCGCGCTGTTCGAGCGCACGCCGGAAGCGGCGCGTCCGGCCGGGATCGATCTCTGGGATGCCGGCGACGACGCGGGCGAGGGCACGCCATCCGCGGACGGTGCCGGGCCCGTCCGCAGCATCCATGCCCTCGCGGCTGGCCTGGGTCTGCCGGTCGCACGCCAGCGCTCATCCGCGACGCTGCTTGATCTCGCGGACGCATTCACGCTGCCCGCCGATTTCAACCTGCTGCAGGGCACCTACGCCCCGCGCCGCGCGCAGGCGCGACGCAGCGGCCCGCGCCGCGCCGTGATGATCGCCGCGGTGTTGTGGCTGGTCAGCGCATTCACCTACGCCGGCGTGCACGCGGCGGTCCTGGCGCGGGAATCGCGCGCGCTGCAAGGCGCGATCGACACGCTGTTTCGCGGCGCCGTGCCCGGTGAGCACCGCATCGTCGACGCCCGCGCGCAGCTGCAGCAGGCGTTGAGCGCCGCAGAGCACGGTCGCGGCAGCGGTGGTCCGATCGACCTGCTGGCAGCGATCGCCGATGCCCACCTCGATGCAGCCGGCGTGCGCTTGCAGCGCATCGAATACCGCGACGGCAAGCTTGACCTGACGCTGCAGGCGGACCGCACCGCAACGCTGGAAGCGGCGCGGCAGGCGCTGGCCGCACAGGGCCTGACGGCCGAACTGCGCGATGCCGGTCGCGCCGGCGACCACGCGCAGGGTCGCATCCACATCGCCGGAGCCGCGCGATGAAAACCTGGTGGATGCAGCTGGCCGCCCGCGAACGACGGCTGGTCGCACTCGGCGCGGCGGTACTCGCGGCCGGGCTGGTCTATGCGCTGATCTGGCACCCCCTGCAGCAGGTGATCACGCGCGACCAGACGCTGGTCGTGCAGCAGCGCGCGGACCTCGCCTGGATGCAGCAGGCCGCACTGCGCCTGCGCGCGCTGCAGTCGCAGGCCGGCCGGCAGACGCCGCCGCCGGCCATCGCCGGGCAACCGTTGCGCGCCATGCTGGATGCCGCCCTGCGCGCGCAAGGCCTCGACAGCGCGGTGGACGAGCGCGCCGAGGCCGAGGATGGCAGCATCCGCGTCACCTTCAAGCCGGTACCCTTCGATGCTCTGCTGCGCTGCCTCGCCGGCCTGCAGGCCGAAGGCTTGCAGGTGCAGACGCTCGACCTCGATCGCGTCGGCGCAGGGCAAGTGCAAGGCTCGCTGCAGGTGACGCATGTTGCCGGGAGCTGAGCGATGCAATGGGGCCGGTCGTAATCGCATCGACGATCTTGGGAAACTCTGAACAAGTCCCCCTCCGTACCGTCTTACTGAAGACCGCCAGCGAGCCCGTCCACGATGACGCCGATGAGCTTCTCCGATGCCGAGTACAACGGCAAGCCGCAAGCGGACGCGACGCGAGGTGTTCCTGGCCGGGATGGAGAAGGTGGTGCCGTGGGAGGTGCTGCTGGCGTTGATCGAGCCGGTGTACTCCAAGGCCGGACGCGGACGTGATCCGTACGCACTGAGGACGATGCTGCGCGTGCACCTGCTGCAGAACTGGTTTGGCTTCAGCGACCCGGCGATGGAAGAAGCGCTCTATGAGGTGGCGCCCTTGCGCTAGTTCGCCGGGCTGTCGCTGGTGTGCGGCAGCGTGCCGGACGAGACCACTATTTTGAACTTCCGGCGCCTGCTGGAGACGCACGATCTGGCATCCAAGGTGCTGGCGGCGGTAAGCACGTACCTGACGCAGCAAGGCCTGCTACTGCGATCCGGCACGATCGTGGACGTCACCATCATCCGTGCGCCGTCCTCGACCAAGAACAAGGATCTGGTGCGGGATCCGGAGACGTATCAAACGAAGAAGGGCCAGCAGTGGTCCTTCGGGATGAAGGCGCACATCGGGGTCGGTGTGGAGTCCGGCCTGGTACACACGGTGACGACGATGTCCGCAAATGTGACCGACGTGACTGAGACCGACAAGCTGCCGCATGGCCGGGAGCGCAGCGTGTGGGTTGACGCGGGCTACACCGGTGCCGAGCAGCGGGTGCCCCAAAAGCGTGGACGGATCTGGCACATCGCAGCCAAGGGGGGGCCGGATCAAGGCGCTGCCCGAAAGTGCCTACAAGCAAGCCACGCAGCACCTGGAATACGTGAAGGCCGCGGTGCGCGCCCGGGTCGAACACCCGTTCCGGGTGCTCAAGCGCCAGTTCGGCTACCAGAAGGTGCACTTC
>JAJYMF010000417.1 GCA_021787175.1 Pseudomonadota bacterium
CCGGCGCCCCCGTCGCCTCCGGCACCGCCAGTCAGCATTTCGGCGAGCCAGGACGTGGCCTACAATCAGAAGATTCCGATCCGTTATCCGATCGAAGCCCTGCGCCAGGGCCATCAGGGCACGGTGATCCTGCTGGTGCTGGTGGGCACGGACGGCCGACCGAAGGAAATCCAGATCAAGAAGTCGAGCGGCTACCGTGAGCTGGATCGCGCGGCGCGCGAGGGCGTGATGCAGTATCGCTTCTCGGCCGCCGTCAAGGATGGAAAGCCGTACGAAGCGTGGGTCGAAGTGCCCATCAACTTCACGCCGCAAGAGTTCTGACAGACCGGTAAACTCTCCCCGTCACCCGATCATCCTGCACAAAGGGTCGCGTTATGCAGCAAGAAGCCTCCTCCTCCCTGTCTGCCGCACAGGCGGGCACCATCCCTCCGCCGGTCGATGCGGCGGCGGCTCACGCCGCTACCGTCGCTGCGCCCAGCGCCTTGCCGACGCTCGGCAGCGGCAACGCCGCGGCCATGCAGAGCGCGGGCTTTGACCAGCTGATCCACAACTTCGACTTCATCGGCTGGGTGGTCTTTCTGGTGCTGATCGCGATGTCGGCCCTGTCCTGGTACTACATCATCTTCAACTTCGTGCGAAACCTGCAGCTGCGCGGGCGCATGGACAAGGTGATCCGCACGTTCTGGGAGACGCCTTCGGCGCAGGATGCCGTGCGCGCCATGGAAACCCAGCCCAGCTCCGAGCCGTTTTCCAAGATCGCGCTCGATTGCGCCACCGCGGCCGCGCATCACTCCCGTGCCGAGGGCGGCAAGATGGCCGAGTCGCTCAGCCGCTCCGAGTTCATCGACCGCTCGCTGCGCCAGGCCGTTTCGCGCGAAAGCATGCGCCTCGAGACGGGCATGACCCTGCTGGCCACGGTCGGCGCCTCGGCTCCGTTCGTCGGTCTGCTCGGCACGGTGTGGGGCATCTACCACGCCCTGATCGCAATCGGCGCCAGCGGCAACGCGGACATGGCAGCGGTCGCCGGCCCGGTGGGCGAGGCGCTGATCATGACCGCGATCGGTCTCGGTACGGCGATTCCGGCGGTGCTCGCGTACAACTTCTTCGTGCGCTCCAACCGCCTGATCTACGCGCGCTTCGACGAGTTCGCGCACGACCTGCACGACTTCTTCGCCACCGGTTCGCGCGTGACGGATCTGTCCAAGCCGGTCGCGCCGACCAGGAAGTAAGACCATGGCGTTCAGCTCGAACAGCGGTGGCGGACCGATGGCGGACATCAATGTCACGCCCCTCGTGGACGTGCTTCTGGTGCTGCTGATCATCTTCATGATCACGGCACCGATGATGACCCACAAGATCAGCATCGATCTGCCGCAGGCCACCAACAACCCGCCGCCGGTCAACCCCGCCGAGCCGATCAATCTGGTGATCAGCAGCGACGGGTCGATCAGCTGGAACGGCAGTCCGATCTCCGACCTCGAGCTGAAGGCACAGCTGGCGATCCTCGGCACCAAGCCGAACCAGCCGGAGCTGCACATCAAGGCCGCGGCGACGACGTCCTACGACCAGCTGGCCAAGGTGATGGCCGAGGCCAAGAGCCAGCACGTCGAAAAGATCGGCTTCGAGAAGTGGTGAGGACCCGACATGGCGTTCAGTAGCAACAGCAGTAGCGGCGGTCCGATGGCGGACATCAACGTCACGCCCCTGGTGGACGTGATGCTGGTGCTGCTGATCATCTTCATGATCACGGCACCGCTGATGTCGCACAAGATCAAGGTCGAGCTGCCCAAGGCCAACCCCAACCAGACCGCTGCCGACAAGATGGTCCCGATCGACTTGGCCGTCCGCGAAGACGGTTCGATGTACTGGAACGACAGCGCGATCACCAATGCCGAACTGAAGGCGAGGCTGGCCGTGGAGGCGCAGAAGACGCCGCAGCCGGAACTGCAGATCCGCGCCGACAAGACCATCGAGTACCGCACGATCTGGGAAGTGATGTCTGCCGCCAAGGGGGCGGGCATGGTCCATGTGGGATTCATCACCACCGGCGACGGCAAGTAGGCCCGCAACCCGATTCCGCGACCGTACACGAACACCAGCACACCAGGGCGCTCCGGCAACGGGGCGCCTTTTTCGTCGGCTGTTGCCGTGCGGGTTCAGCGCGGCGTCGCGGCGAGAATCGCCAGATAGCGCCGCACCGTCGTTGCCAGGCCGGCGTACAGCGCCTCGCCGATCAAGGCATGACCGATCGACACTTCGGCCAGTTCGGGAACCGCGGCGCACAACGCGCCCAGATTCTCCTGGCTGAGATCGTGTCCCGCATTGACGCCGAGGCCCGCGGCACGCGCGCGCTGCGCCGTGGCGGCGCAGCGCGACAATTCGAGCGCGGCGTCACCGACAGCGAAGGCGCGTACATAGGGTCCAGTGTAGATCTCGATGCGGGCGGCGCCCAGCGCAGCCGCCAGCTCCAGCGATCCGGCATCGGCATCGACGAACAACGACACGCGTGGGCCGAGCGCGCGAAGGTCGGCGATGATCGGCGCCAGCCGCTGCGCGTCGCGGGGGAAAACAAAGCCGTGATCCGAGGTCAGCTGTGCATCGCTGTCGGGAACCAGGGTCACCTGGTCCGGCCGCGCTTCGCGGATCAGCGCCATGAATCCCGGATAGCCCGGACGCGGGCCGGCGAAGGGGTTGCCCTCGATGTTGAACTCGACGTGCCCGCGGGTCAGCTGCGCCAGCTGCATGACGTCGTCCGGACGGATATGGCGGCGGTCGGGACGCGGATGCACGGTGATGCCGCCGCAGCCGGCGGCGATGCAGGTCTGCGCGGCGGTCGCGAGATCGGGTTGGCCCTCGTCGCGCGAATTGCGCAGCACCGCGATCTTGTTGAGATTGACGCTGAGCAGGGTCATCGCGCGATCCGAAGACGATGGCGGGACCGGGGATGATGCCAAAAAAACGCGTACCCACGGTTACGCGTCAATATCCGGGTGCGCCGGCGTACGATCGCCATCGTGCGCGGCGGCCACGGCAGGAGATGCACCCATTGTGACCCGGGGAAGCGGCAAAGGTTCCCCGGCTGCACACCGTCAGTCCGCAAGCGCGAACAGCCGCACCGTGCGCGGTGCGCCGCGCCACGCCAGCGCGCCGAGATGTCCGGGCGCCGGCGCCAGCGCATGCAACTGCCAGGCCGATGCCGGCGCGGCGGCGTCCTGGAAATCCAGCGGCTCGACTGTGGTGCCGTCCGCCGCGAGCGCGAAGCCGACCCGGTCCAGGCCGAAGGCAAGGCCGCGGCCGAGCGCCTTCAACACCGCTTCCTTGGCGGTCCATAGCTGATAGAAGGCCTGCTGACAGTCGGTTTCGGACCGCCGCGCGAGGGCTGCCGCTTCGGCGGCGGTGAAATAGCGCTGTGCGAGTTGCAGTGCGCGCGGCCGTGGGCGCAGGGCCTCGACGTCGATCCCGGGGTCCGCTCCGCGCGCGATCGCCAGCAGCACGACCTCGCCGCTGTGGCTGAGATTGAAGCCCGGAGCGTTCGGCGCGGCGAGACGCGGCTTGCCGTAGGCATCCGGAACCAGCGGCAGCGAGTCGGCGGGCAGGCCCGCGTAGCGCGCCAGCACCCATCGCCAGGCCTCGCCGCGGATGCGCCAGACATCCACCGCCGCGGCCTGGCTCGCGGCATGCTCCGCGATGGCGGACGTCGCGATCGGCAGGAAATGCGAATGCGGCATCAGCGGCAGTCCGGCAGCAAGAAAGGCACCTCGTCGCCGTTGAGGTCGGCAATCATGCCTTTTACCAGCAGCCGGTTTGGCAGCGCGAGCGCCGTGCTCCAAGCGCGCCATCCTGAGCGCCCCAGAAGAGCCAGGCGGCCGTTCGCATGCCGCGAAGAAGATGCGTCGCCATGCGGGAAAGGCAGCCGGTCCGAACGGGCCGGCTGCCGAATCGCGATCAGAAGCGGTACATGGCGCTCAGGCTGACCTGGTTGCCGCTGACCGAATTCCGGTCGAGGCCGGTGTTGGTGTAATCGAGCACGTCGTGCAGCCACTCGAGGCCGATGCCGTAGGGGCCGTTGTTGTAGAGCACGCTGACGGCGGCCTGGCGGTTCTTGAGGTAGCCCAGGGAGCCGTGGCCCAGCCAGGTGACGACGTCGTTGGTGTTGTTCTTGCCGATGGCATAGAACCCGTTGACGCTCCAGTTGGGGGTGAAGAAGTAGCTGGCCTGGCCCCATCCGCCGGTTTCCTTGATGTCACCGAACTGGGCCTCGGTACCGAACACCGAAGCGAGTCCCTTGCCGGTGTAGACGTTGCCCTGGAACAGCCAGGAGCCGGGCTTCCAGCTGGCACCGAACTCGGCGCCCTCGCTGGTGATGTTGGACCGGATCGGCGTGGGAGCGGCGCTGCCGACGCCGCTCAGGCTGACCTTGGCGTAGTGGACGACGCCGTAGGCCGACCAGGCGCCGGCATCAACGTGCAGGCGCGCCTCGAGCTGTGGGCGGAAGCCGGCATTGCCGGCGGTCAGATAGTTGAGGTTGTCACCGGGGCCATTCCAGTGACCCTCGAAGGCGCCGAGGTCGAGGCGCCAGTGCGGGCCACTGGCGCCGTGGTTGAGATCCTGCATCCAGACGATGCCGGGATAGCGCCAGCCCAGCCAGCCGGCGCCAATGCCCAGCGGGAAGGCCACGTGCGTCAGCGAGATCGGGACGTTACCCAGCATCAGGTTCCACTGCTGGCCGATCTGGATCGTGCTGCCGCTGTCGGGGTTGGCCAGAACCAGATAGGCCTGGCGCAGGCGCGGGATTTCCTGCGACTGGCTGTAGGCGCTGGCGCCGTTGTTGCCGCCGAAGAAGTCCATCTCGAGATGGCCGCCGGTGGTCCAGCCGCCGCCCAGCTTGGCGCCCGTGAAATCCAGCCAGAAGCGGGTATTGCGCACGTCGCCGCCGCTGAGGGAGCCGTTGCTGCCCTTGAGCGGGTATTCGGCATTCTGGCCGTTGCCGTAGACGAAGGAGCGGTTCTGGCTGAAGAAGCTGGCGTCCAGCCAGCCGTGCAGGGCCACGGTGACGCCCGGCGCGCTGACGAAGGTCGGCGCAGCCGGCTTCGCCGGCGGTGGCGGTGGGGGCGCGCTGGCCTGCGCCTGGATCTGGCTCTGCTGCTGGGCCTGCTCGCTTTCGAGTTGCTTGAGCTGGTCGCGCAGCATCTTGAGATCCTGCTGCTGCTGGTCGAGTTGCTGCTGCTGCTTGTCGATCAAGGCCCGCAGCGTCTTGACCTCGCTGGGCTTGTGCGTCGGCGCGGCCAGGACCGGGGCGGCCAGGGTGAGTCCAAGGCCGGCGACCAGGGCCAGGAAAAGGCGGTTACGTTTCATCGGAGATCCCCTCGGGTGATCGCAGTGATGCTTGCCGCGATGGGCACCACGACAAAGCATTAAAAAAGTATGAACTGCGGACCTCGCGTCAGCTATTCCACTTAAGTCGAAATGCGCTCGCCGGGATGCCGCACTGCAGCAGTCGCCGCACGCAGGAGACGAGATTACGGGGGCAACCGAAGCGCGCAGTCGTGTTCGGCGGGCGGCTGCGCGAGCGGCGACGGGCCGCGGCATCCGGTGCAGCGGTGCAGCGGCTACACTGACCGCCTCGGTTGCGCACGGAGGGGCAAGTTCACAGCCGACGAGCGGGTGGAGGGGGCATGATCGCAGGCGGCGTGCTGCTGCTGGTATCGCTGGCGTATGTCGGCCTGCTGTTCGCGCTGGCCTGGTGGGGAGACCGCCGGCCGGTCTATCCGGCGCGCGTCGCGCTGCGGCCGCTGATCTACAGCCTGTCGCTGGCGGTCTACTGCTCGGCCTGGACCTTCTACGGCGCCGTGGGCACGGCCGCGCGCAGCGGCTTGGCTTTCCTGCCGATCTATCTCGGGCCGATCCTGCTGTTTGGGTTCGGGCACGGCCTGCTGGGCCGCCTGCAGCGAATTGCCAAGCGCCGCAACCTGACCTCGATCGCCGATCTGATCGCCGCGCGCTTCGGCCGCTCGCCGGGGCTGGCCGCGCTGATCACCGTGATCGCGGTGATCGCCGCGGTGCCTTACATCGCGCTGCAGTTCAAGGCGGTATCGCAGTCGGTGGTGGTACTTGCCGGCAGTCACTCGTCCGGCGCGCTGATCACCGACAGCGCGCTGTGGATCGCGCTGCTGCTGGCGGTGTTCGCGATCCTCTTCGGCACCCGCGCGATCGACGCTACCGAGCATCACCACGGCATGATGCTGGCGATCGCGGTCGAATCGGTGGTCAAGCTGCTGGCCTTTCTGACGGTGGCGCTGTTCGCGTGGCGCCACGGGCCCGGACTGGTCGCGAGCTACGCGCGGATCGCCGCCGCCGTGCCGCGGGACGGATTGCCGCCGGGCTTTCTCGCGCAGTGCCTGCTGGCGTTCTTCGCCGGCGTCACCCTGCCGCGCCAGTTCCAGGTGACCATCGTCGAGTCCGAGCATCCCGACGATCTGCGCACGGCGCGCCGGATCTTCCCCGCGTATCTGCTGCTGGTGGTGCTGGCGGTGCCGCTGATCGCCGCCGCCGGCGACGTGCTGCTGGCCGGCGGCCGCAGCCAGGCCGATGCCTGGTCGCTGCTGCTGCCGCTGCAGCAGAACAACCGCGCGCTGGCCATTTTCGCCTACGTCGGAGGATTCTCGGCGGCGACGGGCATGGTCATCGTCGCCTGCGTGGCGCTGGCGACGATGATCAGCAACGACCTGGTGATGCCGGCGCTGCTGCGCGTGCGCGCATTGCATCTGGAGCAGCGCGACGATCTCTCGCGCGTGGTGCTCGCGGTCCGGCGCCTGGCGATCCTGCTGCTGGCCGCCGCCGCCTACGTGTACTACCGCGGGCTGTCCGACCGCGAGGATCTCGCCGCGCTGGGCCTGCTGTCGTTCACAGCGGTGGCGCAGCTCGCACCGGCGCTGATCGCCGCGCTGTACTGGCGCAGCGCCAGTCGCGCCGGCGTCTACGCCGGGCTGGTCGGCGGCTTTGCGGTCTGGATCTACACCCTGCTGCTGCCGGCGCTGGCGCAGGCGC
>JAJYMF010000091.1 GCA_021787175.1 Pseudomonadota bacterium
CGTCGCCGAGGAGGTCGAGGGCGAGGCGCTGGCCACGCTGGTGGTCAACACCATCCGCGGCATCGTCAAGGTCTGCGCGGTCAAGGCGCCGGGCTTCGGCGACCGCCGCAAGGCGATGCTCGAGGACATGGCGATCCTGACCGGCGGCCAGGTGATCTCGGAAGAGGTCGGCCTGCAGCTCGAGAAGGCCACGATCAAGGATCTGGGCCGCGCCAAGAAAGTGCAGGTCAGCAAGGAGAACACCACCCTGATCGACGGCGCCGGCGACAGCAAGGCGATCCAGGCGCGCATCAAGCAGATCAAGGCGCAGATCGAGGAGACCAGCTCCGACTACGACCGCGAGAAGCTGCAGGAGCGCGTGGCCAAGCTGGCCGGCGGCGTGGCGGTGATCAAGGTCGGCGCCGCCACCGAGGTCGAGATGAAGGAAAAGAAGGCGCGCGTCGAAGACGCCCTGCACGCCACGCGTGCGGCGGTCGAGGAAGGCGTGGTGCCCGGCGGCGGCGTCGCGCTGATCCGCGCGCTGGCTGCGATCAAGGGTCTCAAGGGTGACAACGAGGACCAGGAGCACGGCATCGCGATGGCCAAGCGCGCGATGGAAGCGCCGCTGCGCGAGATCGTCGCCAACGCCGGCGAAGAGCCCAGCGTGGTGCTGAACAAGGTCGCCGAGGGCAAGGGCAACTACGGCTACAACGCTGCCACCGGCCAGTTCGGCGACATGTTCGAGATGGGCATCCTCGACCCGACCAAGGTCACCCGCTCGGCGCTGCAGAACGCGGCCTCGATCTCCGGCCTGATGATCACCACCGAGTGCATGGTGGCCGAGGCGCCGAAGAAGGACGACAAGGCCGCGTCCGGCGCACCCGGCGGCATGGGCGGCATGGGCGACATGGATTTCTGATCGCGTCGCACGATCGCTGCTGACGAAAGCCCCGCTTCGGCGGGGCTTTTTCTTGGCCGCGCCGCGGCGCATGCCCTTGAAGGCAGTCGCCGGTCACGCGTGCAAATCCGCCGCCCGTCATGCCGAGCAGAGACGGGCCGAACGGCTTGGTCCGACCCGAAGCAGCCCGATGTTTTGTTGGGCGGCTAGGCTGAATGTCCGCATGGCCAATGGCACATGTATGCGGCACGGTTCTGTCGCACAGTCAAGTGACGGCCCTACCCCCCGGGGGTACATATCATGTCCGAGGTTTCCACCTTAAGGCTCTACGTACTGAGAGGCATGTATTTGCTCATTGCCGTCGGTTTGGGTATCACCATATGGCCAGGAATACTGTCTCCACCAGAAAATCTGTCACATATGGCCAGCGTGGTACGGAGCGTACTAGGCGCGGTCTCGCTTCTCGCGCTCTTGGGAATCCGCTACCCGCTCAAGATGCTGCCGCTACTTTTCTTTGAACTACTTTGGAAGTCCATTTGGGTTCTTGTCTTTGGTCTTCCACTTTGGCTTAACCAGCAATTGGATGCGAATACGCGCGAGACCCTTAATGCTTGTCTCATGGGCATAGTGTTAGTTCCGCTCGTGCTGCCTTGGGGCCACGTCGTCAGACACTATTTGAAAGCATCCGGCGACCGATGGGGCGCTCACCCGGCAGCGGGCAAAGAACCGTAGTCTGTATTCTTTCAGCTGTCGCTGCACAGGTGCTGAGGCAAAGTGATGCATCAAATCAGGAAGACTGCACGAGTCGCAGGATTGCTGTACCTATTCGTCGTGCTCACCGGTCCGTTCGTCCTAATCTATGTTCCCGGTAAGCTGTTCGCGTCTGGGGACGCCACGGCGACGGCCACCAACATCTTGGCTCATGAATCGTTGTTCCGGGCCTACATCGTGGTCGAGATCGTCTCTGAGCTGCTGTTCGTCTTTCTCGTGCTGGCTCTCTACCGCTTTCTGAAGGGGGTAGGCCAGCAGCTTGCCGCCATCATGGCGATACTGATTCTGATCGATGCCCCGCTAGCATTCCTGAGTGTGGCGAATCACGTGGCCACGCTCACGGTCGTGCGCGGTGCTGATTTCCTGGCTGTATTCGACGAACCTCAACGGAACGCCCTGGCGATGCTGTTCCTCAACTTGGACAAGCAGGGAGTACTCGTCTCCGAGGTCTTTTGGGGGCTGTGGCTTCTTCCTCTCGGGCTGCTTGTGTATCGGTCAGGTTTTCTTCCGCGCCTCCTGGGCGGCTGGCTGATCATCAACGGTTTGGCCTATATAACGATGAGCTTTACGGGTTTGCTGTTGCCGCAATACCTGAACACAGTCTCCACGATTGCCACCCCCATCCTCTTCGGAGAGATGGCGTTCATGCTATGGCTGCTCATCGTGGGTGCACGGGTGCAACCCTCGGCCGTCACCGCGCTGTGATCAAGCTGAGCCTGATCTCATGGGTGATGCTAGTGTTCTGTCCCAGAGATAGCTTTGCTAAGACGGGCGAGCTTCTCGAGGATGGACTCGGCGGTAGCCGTCCATGCGAACGGCTTGGCATGCTGGTTCCAGTGGATGGCGAACTGCTCAATGCGTCGCCGCAGATCCGCAACGGAGTCGAACGAGCCGCGGCGGATCGCGCGCTGGGTAATCAGGCCGAACCAGCGCTCGACCTGGTTGAGCCAGGAACTGTAAGTTGGGGTGAAGTGCAGATGGAAGCGGGAACGCCGCGCCAACCAAGCGCGCACTTTGGGGTGCTTGTGGGTGGCGTAGTTGTCGACGACCAGATGCACATCCAAAGCCTCCGGCACACCGGCTTCGATGTGGCGCAGGAAGGCCAGAAACTCCTGGTGCCGGTGGCGCGCCTTGCATCGCGTGATGACGGTGCCGTTGGCCACGTCGAGGGCCGCGAAGAGTGTCGTTGTCCCATGGCGGATGTAGTCGTGCGTCACGCCCTCGACGTAACCCAGTCCCATCGGCACACCCGGTTGGGTGCGCTCGAGCGCCTGCACTTGGCTCTTCTCGTCCACGCACAGCACCAGCGCATGGTCGGGTGGATTCAGGTACAGGCCGACGATATCCCGCACCTTCTCGATGAAGAACGGGTCGTTCGAGAGCTTGAACGACTTCGATCGATGCGGCTGCACGCCGAACAGCGTCAGATACCGCTGCACCGAACTCTTGGTCACCCCGGTTTCGTCGGCCAGCCCGCGCACCGTCCAGTGCGTGGCCGCCACCGGCTTGCGCAGCAGCGCCGCGTTGAGCAGCTCGGCGATGCGCTCATCGTCCAACGTGCGCGGCCGCCCCGACTTGAGCGCATCGTGCAATCCGGCCACCCGCGCTTCCCGGAAGCGCTTGCGCCAATTCGACACCGCCGCAGGCGTCACCTTGGTCCGGCGCGCCACCTCCCGAACCGTCAGCCCTTCGCCGCTCCACAGGATCATCTGCGCACGTCGCACCAGGCCATGCGGGAAGCTGCGCGAACCCGCGATGGCCGCCAGCTCGCGGCGCTCCTCGGCCGTGATTCCCAAGTCCAGTTTCGGTCGCCCCATCGCTCGTCTCCCCAGATGCCAAAGATAACCTTTGGACCAAGGGGAAATGAATTAGTTTCTTTTGGGACATGACACTAGATGCCGAAGAAAAGGCGCCACCGTAGACATGCTGCGACATCGCGGCCAGTCGCCTTCCATATCCGTTACGTCGTTGCTCAGCCCAACCCCAGCGCGCGCGGCAGGCGGATCTCGGCCGCCAGCGGCAGGTGATCGGAAAAGGCGTCGGGCAGGGTCCAGCGCCGCAGCACCTCGATGTCGCCGGAGACCAGGATGTGGTCGATCGCGCGCCGCGGCCGCCAGCTCGGGAACGTCAGCGTCGCGTCCTCGGGCGGGCGCAGCGCGGTGCGCGCGAACAGCCGGCGCAGTTCGGGGCTGCCGGACTCGCAGTTGAGGTCGCCCATCAGCACGGCGTGGGCGTGGCCTTCGAGCAGATCGCCGATGAAGGCCAGCTGGCGCGCACGCGCCTGCGGCCCCAGCGACAGATGCGCGATCGCCAGCGCCAGGCTGGCCTCGCCGTAGCCGTAGTGCGCGACCAGCACGCCGCGGCCGGGAATGCGCCCGGGCAGCGGATAGTCCAGCACCTCGCGCGGCTGCAGCCGGCTGAGCAGGCCGTTGGCCGAGCGCGCCAGCCGCGCCACCTTGCGGTTGGGCTGGTCGCTCCAGTACGGCATGCCCGAGGTCTCGGCGAGGTACTGGGTCTGGTTGAGAAAGCCCGAGCGCAGGCTGCCGGCGTCGGATTCCTGCAGCCCGACCAGATCGAAGTCGGCGATCAGGGCGGCCAGGCGGTCGAGATTGTCGCGCTTGTTGCGGCCGGGCAGCACCGCCGCCAGGCTGCGGGTGACGTACTGGCGATAGCGGCGCACGCTGGCGCCGGCGAGGATGTTGCAGCTGAGCAGGCGCAGCTGCCGGCGTGAGCCCACGGCGATGGCGACGGGTTCGGGCATCGCCGAAGACTAGGCCGCGGCTGCGGCAAGGGCAATCGCCGGCGCGTCAGGGATGCGCGCGCGCCGCCTGCTCCTTGTGCACCAGCCACAGCGTCAGCTTGACCAGCTCGTCGTAACTCTGGATCCGGCCGCTGCGGTACTTGCCATCGACCACGATCGTCGGCGTGCCCTCGATGCCCCAGGCCTGCTCGAGGCGGACGTCGTGCATCATCTGCTGATCGACGGCATCGGAATTGGCGACGCCGAGAAACTCCGCCGGCTTGACGCCGTAGCGGGCGTAGAAGCCGGCCAGATCCTGCAGCGAGTACAGCGGCTGGTGCTCCTCGTGCAGCGCCTTGAACAGCGCGACGTGGGTCTTGCCGAGCACGCCCAGCTTCTGCGCGGCATAAAACGCGCGCGCATACGGCTCCCACGCCGGCGAGAACACCGCCGGCACCCTGCGGAACGCCACGCCCCTGGGCAGCTGCTTCCGGATCTGCTCGGCGTAGGGTTCGAAGTGCCAGCAGTGCGGGCAGGCGTAGGAGAACACCTCGACGACCTCGATCTTGCCGTCGTTGACCAGCGGCTGCGCGGGCGTGATGGCGACGTACTGCACGCCGAGCTGAAAGGGCGCGGCGGGAGTCTGCGCACTGCAGGCGGTGGTCAGCAACAGGCCGGCAACGATGGGCAGCAGTCGCTTGAACATGGCGTTCTCCGTGATCCGCTTCAGTGGCCGCTGCCGAGCTTGGCACCTTCGCGCTGCACCAGCCACCGCACCAGTTCGATGGTTTGCGGGTAGCCGCCGGCAGAAGCGACGTCGAGGCGGTACTTGCCGTCGACCACGATCGTCGGCGTGCCGGTGACACCCATGGCCTGGATGGTCTGGTCGGCGCGCTTCATGCGCGAATTGACGGCAAACGAGTTGGCGGTGGCGACGAAGTCCGCCGGCTTGACGCCGTACCTGGCGTAGAACCTGGCGATGTCGTCGAGGGTCGGCGGATTCGACTTCGGCGTGCCGGTGACGAGATTGTCGACCGCCAGCTCGCCGCTCTTCCAGACCGCAGCGAACATGGCGTCATGGCTCCTGGCGTCCACGCCCAGCGCCTGCGCGGCGTAGTAGGCGCGCTGGAACACCGGCCAGTCCTCGTCGGGACGGAAGCTGGCGGGGAGGTACTCGACCTTCGCGTAGGACGGCATCGACGACGCGATCTTGTCCATGATCGGTTCGAAGTGGTTGCAGGCCGGGCAGGCGAACGAGAACACCTCGGTCACCACCACCTTGGACGGATCGTCGGTCGGCTGCGCCGGCTCGATGCGGAAGAAGTTCTTGCCCTCGACCCAGCGCCCGGTGTCGGCGGGCGGAGCCACCGGCGGCTTGACCGCGGCGGTCGTCGCTGCAGCGGCCGGTGCACTCGCCGGTGCGGCCGGCGCCGCAGCCGAGGTCGCGGCGACCGGTGCGCTGGCCGCTGCGGCCGGCGCGGTCGCTGCCGGCACGGGTGCGCTGGCGGCGGGTGCCGATCCGGCGGCGGGTGTGGAGGACGGCGACGAGCAGGCGCCGAGCAGCAGCAGCGACGACAGCAGGCCCGGCAGCAGGATGTGGCGCTTCGGCATCACGATCACCTCGATGAGGCGCGGCGGATGGACGCCGCGCCGGACGCGACGGGTTGCTTATTGCGCCGCGGCCGTGGCGGCCGTGGCGCCGGCGACGGCCGGCACGGCGGTATGCAGGCCCTCGATGTACGAGGCGACCGCAGCGATGTCGGCGGTCGACAGCCGGCCGGCGATGGTCAGCATGATCTTGGCGTGCGGACCCTTGCCCCACGGCTGGCCGCTGCGCCACGCCGTCAGCACCTGCTGCACGTACTGCGCGTGCTGGCCGGCGAGGTGCGGGTAAAGCGCACCGGGATTGCCCCGGCCGTCGGGACCGTGGCAGGCCATGCAGGCCGGAATGCCGGCCGTCTTGTCGCCTTCGCGGTAGAGCTTTTCGCCGGCGCTGACCAGGGTCTTGTCGGCGACGCCCGGCAGCGCTTTCTGCTTGGCGAAATAGGCCGCGATGTCGGCCATGTCCTGCGGCGACAGCGGCGTGGCCATGCCGAGCATGATCGGATTCTGGCGCTGGCCGCTCTTGAACAGCTCGAGCTGACGCACGATGTAGCTGGCCTGCTGGCCGGCCAGCTTGGGGTATTGCGGATCGCTGGAGTTGCCGTCGAGGCCGTGGCAGGCACCACACACGGCGGCCTTGGCCTGACCGGCGGTGGCGTCGCCGGGCTTGACCGGCGCGACGGCCTGCGCGCTCGCGACGACGGAAAGAAAGGCGCCGGCGAGCGCCACGCTGGCAAGGGCAAGGACGCGCCGAAACCTCATACACTGCACTCCGGATTGGTCATGGCAACGCGGCCCGCAACGCGGGCCGGAAACCGCTCGATTATCCGCGCCCCCTTCCAGCCGGTCAAACCTGCGATGGCCCTGAATCCCTTGCGTGACGCCGCGTTCACCACGGCAGCCCATCGTCTCGATCAGCTGCCGGCCGACACCGGATGCGAGATCGCCTTTGCCGGCCGATCCAACGCCGGCAAGTCGAGCGCGCTCAATGCGCTGGTCGGCGCCGGCGGCCTGGCGCGCACCTCCAAGACCCCCG
>JAJYMF010000014.1 GCA_021787175.1 Pseudomonadota bacterium
ACACCGCCGCGCGAGGCCTACGGCCGCGACGACGAGCGCGAGCTGACCCTGGTCGGCTTCATGGCCTTCCTCGATCCGCCCAAGGAGAGCGCCGCCGAGGCGATCCGCGCGCTCAACCAGCACGGCGTCGCGGTCAAGATCCTCACCGGCGACAACGACGTCGTCGCCCGTCACGTCTGCCGCCTGGTCGGGCTGAACCTGCAGCGCGTGCTGACCGGCCCCGAGCTGGACGCGATGTCCGACGCCGATCTCGCCGGCGCGGTGCGCGAGACGCAGCTGTTCGCGCGGCTCAATCCGCAGCAGAAGGTGCGCGTGATCGAGACCCTGCGCGGGCAGGGCCACGTCGTCGGGTTTCTCGGCGACGGCATCAACGACGGCCCGGCGCTGCGCGCGGCCGACGTCGGCATCTCGGTCGACACCGCGGTCGACATCGCCAAGGAGTCGGCCGACATCATCCTGCTCGAGAAGAGCCTGGCCGTGCTCGAGGAGGGCGTGCTCGAGGGCCGCCGCGTGTTCGGCAACATCCTCAAGTACATCAAGATGACCGCCAGCTCCAACTTCGGCAACGTGTTCAGCGTGATCGGCGCCAGCGTGCTGCTGCCGTTCCTGCCGATGGCGCCGATCCAGCTGCTGATCAACAATCTGATGTACGACCTGTCGATGACCACCATCGCCACCGACGGCGTCGATGCCGGGTACATCGCCACGCCGCGGCGCTGGGAGATGGGCAACATCGCCCGCTACATGTTCACCTTCGGCCCGGTCAGCTCGCTGTTCGACTACGTCACCTTCGGTGTGATGTGGTGGCTGCTGGGATTCTCGGCGCATCCGCTGCTGTTCCAGACCGGCTGGTTCGTCGAGTCGCTGCTGTCGCAGACCCTGATCGTGTACGTGATCCGCACCGCGCGCCTGCCGTTCATCGAGAGCACGCCGAGCCTGCCGTTGCTGGTGACCACGCTGGGCTTCTGCCTGCTGGGCATCCTGCTGCCGTTCACGCCGCTGGCGCATCTGTTCGGCTTCGCGCCGCTGCCCGGCGGCTACTGGCTGTACCTGGTCGGCATCCTCGGCGCGTACATGCTGCTGGCGCAGGGGGTGAAGGCACTGCTGATCCGCCGCTTCGGCCTCAACTGACCGCTGCCACCGGGCCGCACCGAGCCGCCCGGCAGGCAGATACCGGTGCGCGTTGACGCCGCACTGATCGGGCGGTGCCCATACTGTCGTGATGAACAGGGATCCTCTCGGCGTCGCGTTCGACGATTCGCCCGATCACCGCCACGCCGCGTGCGCGCTCCGGGTCAGCGGCGCGGCGCGCCCGGAGCGGCGCGCATGAACGTCGCCATCGTCTGGTTCCGACGCGATCTGCGGCTGGCCGACAACCCGGCGCTGGCGGCCGCTCTGGCCGCGCACGAGCGCGTGCTGCCGCTGTACGTGCACGCGCCCGACGAGGAGGCGCCCTGGGCCCCGGGCGGCGCCGCGCGCTGGTGGCTGCACCACAGCCTGACGACGCTGGATGCCGATTTGCGCCGGCGCGGCGCGGCGTTGCAGCTCGCGCGCGGACCGAGCCTTCGCGCCCTCGAAGCCCTGATCGCGCAGACCGGCGCCGGGGCGGTGTACTGGAACCGCCTCTACGAACCCGCGGCGATGGCCCGCGACCGCGCGATCGAGGATGCCCTGCGCGCGCGCGGCGTCGGAGCGCACTGCGGCAACGCCGCGCTGCTGTTCGAGCCCTGGGAGTTGCGGACCGGGCAGGGCGATCCGTATCGCGTGTTCACGCCGTTCTGGCGCAAGGCGCGCGAGCGGTTGCCGTCGCAGCCGCCGCTGGCGGCGCCCACGCGTGTTGCGACGCCGGCGTTGTCCGCAAGACTGCCGCTGGCGGCGCTCGGGTTGCTGCCGCGCGTCGGCTGGGACGCCGGGCTGGCCGCCGCCTGGACGCCGGGCGCCGCCGGCGCGCTGGACCGGCTGGATCTGTTCGGCGAGTCGGCGCTGGACGGCTATCCGACGCAGCGCGACTTTCCCGATCGCGTCGGCACCTCGCGGCTGTCGCCGCACCTGCATTTCGGCGAGATCTCGCCGCGCCAGATCGTCTGGCGTCTGGGCGAGCTCGCGCGCGGCGACCACGGTGCGGCGGCCGAACCGTATCTCCGCGAGCTCGGCTGGCGCGAGTTCGCGCATCATCTGCTGTACCACTTTCCGCGGACGCCCACGGCCAACCTCAATTCCGGCTTCGACCGCTTCCCGTGGGCGGCCGACGACGCCGAAACGCTGGCCCGCTGGCAGCGCGGTCGCACCGGCATCCCGATCGTCGATGCCGGGATGCGCGAGCTGTGGAGCACCGGCTGGATGCACAACCGCGTGCGCATGATCGTGGCCAGCTTCCTGACCAGGAACCTGCGCCTGCACTGGCGCCACGGCGCGCGCTGGTTCTGGGACACCCTGGTCGACGCCGATCTGGCCAACAACACCCAGGGCTGGCAGTGGAGCGCCGGCAGCGGCGCCGACGCCGCGCCGTATTTCCGCATCTTCAATCCGGTGACCCAGGCGCAGCGCTTCGATCCCGCCGGCCGTTACCTGCGGAGCTGGCTGCCCGAGCTGGCCGCGGTGCCGGATGCGCTGCTGCAGCAGCCGTGGCGGGATCCGGCGCTGCTGCGCCGCTGCGGCTATCCGGCGCCGGTGGTCGATCTGCAGTCCTCGCGCGCAGCCGCCCTGGCGGCCTATCAGCGCATGCGCGCGACGTGAGCGGGATCAGGTCGCCGGAGCGTCATCGGGCGCGCGCCGCAGCAGCCAGGCCAGCGCCGGTGGCGTGACCACCGCGGTCAGCAGCGACATCGCCACGATCACCGCGTAGATGCGGTCGGAAAACACGCCCGCCGCGAGGCCGAGGCTGGCGATCACCACGCCGACCTCGCCGCGCGGCACCATGCCGACGCCGACGATCAGCGCGCTGCGCGGGCGCAGCGACAGCGCGCCGAGAAACCCGCCCAGCACTTTGCTGGCGACGGCGATCGCGGTCGCCGCGGCGAGCATCCCCAGTGCCTGCGGATCGGCGAACACCGCCAGCTTGAGCTGCATGCCGGTGACCGCGAAGAAGAACGGCGTCAGCAGCGCCAGCAGCGGCTGCGTCTGGTGCTCCAGCTGTTCGCGCTGGCGCGTCTCCGAGGCGATCACCCCGGCGAGGAAAGCGCCGATGATCGCGGCCAGCCCGAAGCGCGTCGACAGCCACGCCAGGCCCAGACACAGCGCCAGCACGATGGTCAGCGGCGACAGCGGGTTGATCGGCCGCTCCAGCCAGTCCGAACGCAGGCGCGCGGCGCGGGTGCCCACGAAACCGATCACGGCGAGAAAGCCGATCGCCTCCAGCAGCACCGCGCCGAGGTGCAGCGGATCGAGGCGGCCGCCCTGCTGCAGCGACACCACCACGCCCAGCAGCAGCATGGCGAGGATGTCGTCGATCACCGCCGCGCCCAGGATCACGCGGCTTTCGGTCCGCTGCAGCACGCCCATCTCCTGCAGCACGCGCGCGGTGATGCCGACCGAGGTGGCGACGAAGGCGGCGGCGACGAACATCGACGGGTCCCAGCCGAAACCCGACCCGTGCGCCCACAGCGTGGCGCCGGCGAACGGGATCACGACGCCCAGCACGCCGACCGCCAGCGCCGCCGCACCGGTGCGCCTGAGTTCGCCCAGCCGCGTTTCCAGGCCGACCGCGAACAGCAGCAGCACCACGCCGATCTCCGACAGCAGCTGCAGCGGCTCGTCGGGCCGGACCCAGCCCAGCGCCGAGGGGCCGATCAGCGCGCCGGCGATGATCTCGCCGACCACGCCCGGCATTTTCAGGCGTTGCGCGAGCTCGCCGCAGACCAGCGCGGCGGCGTAGACGATGAACAGCTGCAGCAGGATGTCGGCGGCGTGGTGCATGCGTGCTCCGTGCCCAATGCGTTGCGTCGGGGGTTCCGCTCCCGGATGCTACACAACCGGCGGGCCATGATCCGCCACGGGAGGGGACATGCAGCCAGCAGCGGGGGGCGGTCGCGAACCGATGTCGCGGGTCGACACCGCCTGGCTGCGCATGGAGTCGCCGACCAACCTGATGATGATCACCGGCGTGCTGGTGTTCTCGGGGCGCCTGGATGCCGCGGCCCTCAAGGCGCTGCTGGCCGAGCGTTTCCTGGCGTATCGGCGCTTCGGGCAGCGCGCGGTCGATACCGCCACCGGGGCGCACTGGGAGACCGACCCCGATTTCGACCTCGACTGGCACGTGCGCCCGGCGGTGCTGCCGGGCGCGGCCGGTCAGCCCGAGCTGGAGCGCTACGCCGGCGAGCTGGCCTCGACGCCGCTCGATCACGCCAGGCCGCTGTGGCAGTTCCACCTGATCGAGCACTACGCCGGCGGCAGCGCGCTGATCGCGCGCCTGCACCACTGCTACGCCGACGGGCTGGCGCTGGTGCAGGTGCTGCTGTCGCTGACCGATGCCGCGTCCGATGCGCGCGCTCGCGACGAGCTGGCCCGGGTCTGGCTGCGGCGCGACGGCGGCGGCGTGTTCCAGCGCCTGCTGGCGCCGGCGCAGGCGGGTTTGCGGCGTGCGCTGGCGCTGGGCGGCGCGGCCTGGGAGAAGGCCGCGCAGCTGTGGAGCGATCCGGCCCTGGCCGCCGAGCTGGCGCGCGAGGGTTCCGAGATCACCCGCGAACTGGCGCGCGCGCTGGCGTTGCCGGACGACCCGCCGACCGCGCTGAAGGCGCCGCTGGGCGTGGTCAAGCGCGTGGCCTGGGCGGCGCCGATCGCGCTCGACGAGGTCAAGGCGGTCGGCCGCGCGCTCGGCTGCACCGTCAACGACGTGCTGCTGGCCGCCGCCGCCGGCGCGCTGCGCGCGCATCTGCTCGAGCGCGGCGAGGACGTCGACGGCGTGACCGTGCGCGCCACTGTGCCGGTCAACCTACGCCCGCTGGAGCACGCCAGGAAACTCGGCAACCACTTCGGCCTGGTGTTCCTCGAACTGCCGATCGGCGAGGCGCATCCGCTGCGGCGCCTGCAGCGGGTCGCCGCCTGCATGAACGAGCTGAAGGGCTCGCGCCAGGCGCTGGTGTCGTTCGGCCTGCTGGCCGCGCTGGGCATGGCCCCCGCCGCGCTGCAGCGGCCGGCACTGGAGCTGTTCAGCCGCAAGGCCAGCGCGGTGGCCACCAATGTGCCGGGACCGCAGATGCCGCTGTACCTGGCCGGCGCCGAAGTGCGCGAGCTGATGTTCTGGGTGCCGCAGACCGGCTCGATCGGCATCGGCCTGTCGATCCTCAGCTACAACGGCCGCGTGCATTTCGGCCTGATCGCCGACGCCCGCTGCATGCCCGATCCGGTCCCGGTCGCGCAGCGCTTCGCGGGCGAGTTCGAGAAGCTGGCCCTGATCACCCTGATGGAAGACTGGCACGGCGATCTGCTGGCCGTCGCCAGCGGTGCCGAGATCGACCGCTACGACGCCGTTTCCGGAGTGTCCACCGAGGCACGCAGCGCGCGGTCGCGGCGCAGCCGGGTGAAGATGAAGGCGCCGACCAGGGTCAGCAGCGCCAGCACCACCGCGCTGAAGCGGAAGCCGCTGACGTAGGCCGCCGCCAGCTGCCGGTGCGGGCCGACGTAGGCGCTCATCAGCATCGACGCCAGCGCGATGCCGAAGCTCATCGACAGGTACTGCGCGGTCGAGGTCATCGACGAGGCGTGCCCGGCCTGCGCCGGCTGCAGATCGACAAAAGCCAGCGTGTTCATCGCCGTGTACTGCAGCGACATCACCAGGCCGTAGGCGAAATTGAGCAGCGCCATCCACGGCCACGGCGTGTGCGCGGTCAGCAGCGCGAACAGCGCCAGCAGGATCGCCACCAGCACGGTGTTCACGTACAGCGTGCGGCGGTAGCCGTAGCGCTTGAGCAGCGGATCGATCAGCAGCTTCATCGCCATCATCGCCAGCGCCTGCGGCATCATCATCAGCCCGGCGGCCAGCGGCGACCAGCCGCAGCCGACCTGCAGGAACAGCGCGAACACGAACGGCATGCCGGACACGCCGAGGCGGGTGAACAGGCTGCCGCCGACCGCGATCCAGAAGCTGCGGATCTTCAGCAGGCCGAGGTCGTTGATCGGATGCGCGGTGCGCTGGCTGTGCGCCCAGTACAGCGCGGCGGCGGTGATGCCGGCCAGCGCGGCCGTGCCGCCGACCGCGAGCTGGTCCTCGCTGGCGAATTCGGCCGCGGTCAGCAGCAGGCCCGAGGCCAGCGCGAACAGCACGAAGCCGATGCCGTCGAACGGCCGCCGCGGATCGCGGATCTCGGGCATGGCGCGGCGGTTCAGCCACCAGCCGACGATGCCCACCGGCACGTTGACCAGGAAGATCAGCCGCCAGCTCAGGTATTCGCTGAACGCGCCGCCCAGCAGCGGGCCCAGCACCGGGCCCAGCAGTCCGGGGATCGAGACCAGGCTCATCGCGGCGACGAAGTCGCGCTTGTCGAACGCGCGCACCAGCACATAGCGGCCGACCGGCATCAGCAGCGCGCCGCCCAGACCCTGCAGCACGCGCGCGGCGATCAGCTCGGGCAGGCTCTGCGCCAGACCGCAGGCCGCCGAGCCGAGGGTGAACACCGCGATCGAGACGGCAAACACGCGCCGCGTGCCGAAGCGGTCGGTCAGCCACGGGCTGGCCGGGATGCAGATCGCCAGCGTCAGCACGTAGCTGGTCAGCGCGGTGCGCAGCGACAGCGGCGTGATGCGCAGCGCCTCGGCGATGCTCGGCACCGCCGTGTTGACGATGGTCGAGTCCAGCGTCTGCATGAAGAACGAGGCGGCGATCAGCCACAGCAGACCGCGGTAGTCGGCCAGGCGCGAGACGGCGGTCTGCCCTTCGCGGGCAACGGCCGTCGCGGGGTCGACGGCGGGTGGGGGAGGGGCGTCCATCGGGGCGTAGTTTACCGGTCTGTCGCGGAGAAACCGGAAGCGGATCGCGCCGTCGGGCC